>JAEDFX010000056.1 GCA_016297805.1 Treponema sp.
ATAGCAATATTAGCTACAAAGTAGCTAATATTGCGTGCGAGTTTTGC
The DNA here is from genome assembly GCA_016297805.1 of Treponema sp. Lineage (GTDB taxonomy): Bacteria > Spirochaetota > Spirochaetia > Treponematales > Treponemataceae > Treponema_D. The sequence goes on from JAEDFX010000056.1 coordinate 48, forward strand.
ATCCGCAAAACTCGGTAAGCAGCCGCAGGATGCGACCAATTTTGGCAACAAAATAAGTTTTAAATAGATAAAGCCACAGATTGGACACTGATATGACACAGATGAGATTTATCTGTGCCTAATCTGTGACCTATCTGTGGTTAATTTTATAGGAGATTTGATAATGGCACGTACACATTACATTGCTGGAAACTGGAAAATGAACACTTCTAAAGCAGAAGCTGTTGCTTTGGCTAAAGATTTAGTTGAACAGTTGAAGGGTAAAACAAACAAATACATGATTGGTGTTCCTTTTGTATATCTTGATGCAGTTGCTCAGGTTGTAAAAGGTTCAAATATCATTTTGGCAGCTCAGGACTGTGCTGCAACTTCTAACGGAGCTCACACTGGTGAAGTTTCTACAACTATGTTGAAAGATATTGGTTGTCAGTGTGTAATCCTTGGTCATTCAGAACGCCGCCACGAAATTGGTGAATCTGATGAACTTATCAACAAAAAAGTTCGCAAAGCTTTGGCAGACGGTCTTGAAGTAGATCTTTGTATTGGTGAACTTCTTTCTGAACGCGAAGCTGGTGAAGCTGAACAGGTTTGTGCATTCCAGCTTTCTGCAGGTCTTGCTGGTGTAACAGCTGAACAGATGAAAAATGTAACAATTGCTTACGAACCAGTTTGGGCTATTGGTACAGGTAAAGTTGCAACTCCAGAAGATGCTCAGGCAATCCATAAGTTCATCCGTAACTACATCGCTAAACTTTATGATCAGAAAGTAGCTGATGAAGTAATCATCCAATACGGTGGATCAATGAAAGCAGAAAACGCTCCAGAACTCTTGGCTCAGCCAGATATCGACGGTGGTTTGATTGGTGGTGCTTCTTTGAAAGCATCAACATTCGTACCTATCTGTGTACTCTAATTTTTAGATTTTAGTTGGTTCTTGAAATGCCCTTCGACAATATAAGGATTAATACTATCCCTGAGTGTCGAAGGGTTTTTTATATAGACAAATCAATTCTTTTACATTAAAATATACTACACTTTATAAGTTAATAAATTTTTTGGAGATATATCTCATGGGTACAATTGGTATTGTTCTTTTAGTAGTTTTTGTTATTGTTTGTCTTCTGTTAGTTCTTTTAGTTTCTATTCAGGATGATGGTGAAAACGGAATGGGTGGCCTTATCGGTGGTCGCGGAACTGCAGCTTTCGGTTCACAGACAGGAAATGTTTTGACAAAAACAACATTTGTTTTAGTAGTTTTGTTTTTCGCTCTTTCTTTGGGCTTGGCACTTGTTAATAAAGCACCAAAAATTGAAAAAGATCTTGTTGCTCCAGAAACTGTAGAAACAACAGCCGATGCTGCAGAATCAACTTCTGCTGATTGGTGGGTTACTGAAGAAGCTGCTGAATAAATAAAATGCTTAGTGCAATATTAAATCCATCTGATATTATCATCAGATTGGATAGCACAGAAAAAGAGGAGGCCTTTGCCGAATTACTTGAAGTGATGGTGGCAAAGAATCCTGGAATTAATCGGAATGAGGCTATGTCCGTTCTGATTAATCGTGAGAATAAAATGAGTACTGCCATATTTCCAAGTATTGCAGTGCCTCATGGGGTTTGCAGTTCCATAAAAAAAACTGCTGTAGCAATTGGTATTAGTCATAAAGGAATAGAATTTGAACCTGTAGAGTCAGATAAGAATTCAACCAATCCCATTGTAAATATTATATTTGAGATTTTGTTTGAACAGGAAGGTACAGGAACTCATCTCCATGTTCTTCGCGACATTTTGCAATTAGTAAGTCAGCCTGAATTTGTAACAAAGATATTACAGACAAGTACGGCTCAGGAGGCTTACGATTTTATAACTTCTTTAGAGTTGTGATTTGGAGGCTTAATATGGCAGAGCAGAATCTTGAATTGGATGCAATTAAACACCTTTTAGAAGTTGAAAAAAATGCTTCAGTATTGATTGGTGATGCAAAAATCGAAGCAGATAAACGACTTGCCGATGCCCGTTTAAAATACAATTCTGAATATAAAGAAAAATATGATGTAATAGCTTCTGAGCTTGAATCAGATTATCAGAATAAACTTAAAGAAATCACGTCTAAATATAAATCTGAAATAGAAGAATATAAAAAGTCACTGGAAAATAAACCGCAGAATGATGAGGCTTTTAATGCCTTATTAGATAAGTACCTGTCAATCTAAGGAAGTTTTTATGGATAAATCAGGTGCAGGTGCTTACATATTTGCAAAAGCAAGTGGCAATCTTGGAAAATCCTTTATAGGCTCTCATGTTCAGCAGCTTTTTGAACAGAAAACTCTTACTGAGCTTTGGACATTGCTTTTTAAAATACAACCTCCTATGGTTCCTGAGGTTATTCTTGCGGAAAAAATTGAACAGGAATCATTTAATTCCTTTTTGAAAAATTATGTTAATTTTCTGAATCAATACGATAATCCGGATCCTTTATTGGAAGACCTTCTTTGTGTATATCAGGCAGAAAATTTAAAGCTGCTGGTTGCTGCCTTGTGTAATAATGAAACAAAAATGCCGGCAATCAAGGATTTAGGAAGGCTGGATAAACTTAATTACAAAGCATGGCCTGAAATTGATAAAATAACTGGTGGAACGCAGTTCTCTTGGATAAATCATATTCCTGATATTCATGAGCAGCAGGAAATTGATTTTAAAATAGATATACAGGTCGTTCGCCATTTATGGCAGTCTTTGGAATCACAGACAGGTGAGTCAAAAGAAGCTCTGTTAAAGCTCTTTAAAACAGAATTTGCAATTAAAAATATTGTTTGGGCTCTTCGTCTAAGAACATATTTCAAAATGGAAAAAGATGAAGTAATTAAAAAGCTTATTTATGTAACAGACAGACCTTGTGATATGGATCCAGTTGCTGGACCTGCATTGAAAATCCTTGATATGCCTCTTGATGAATATGATGTCTGGGCAGAATGGAAATACAGTGAATTGATAAATCCTCATGTAGATGGAGATGTATGGAATATTGATCCTGGTTGGATAGAAAATAAAGGCCGTGGAAAATTAAATAAAATGGCTCTCAATATTTTTCATCAGTATCCTGTGACTACAGCTTCACTTATAGGATGGTATAAAATTAAAGAGTATGAGTTAAGCTGCATTAGAACTGCAGTTGAAAGTATAAGATTGAATATAAATCCGGAAGAAGCAATGAGTGCTGTTGGTATTGTTGCTGAAGGAGGCATAAATGGCTAAAACAACGAAAATGAAGCTTTTGGAATTAATGATTCTTAGAGAAGATATTTCAGCTGTAATAGAATATATTGGTAAAAAAGAAAATTTTCAGTTTCAGACAAAAATTAAAGATAAGAAGTCTGGTTCTGAAGATGATGCTGGTTATTCTTCAAATGCAGATGGTGTGTTCTTTGATGAATTAAAAAAAGCTTATGCAGATTTAGGCTTTGTAGAATTTCCTGAGGATTTGAAAAACAGTTCTGCTCCTTCAGATGAAGATCGTACTGCTGCCGGCGATTTTATTGCTAATTACAAAAATTTGCAGTCTAGAATTACAGAGGCTACAGCAGAGGCTGGAAAAATTAATGATGCCTATAATGAAGCAATGGCATTTTCTAATCTTCAGGTATCTTATTCAGAACTTGAACATCTTTCTTTTCTTGCTTTGAAGATTGGTAAAATTCCTGCTGATAAATTTGATTCATTAAAGGATTCTCTTGATGGAACTGCAGTAGTAATTCCTTTGGGAAATGACAGATCTCATGTGCTTGTTGCTTCATCAAAGAAAGGACGTTTTGCTCTTGATACAGAACTTAAAAATCATAGTTTTGTTGAAATGGAAGTTCCTGCTGACTTTAAAGGCGTTCCTGAATCAATGCTGGAAGGTCTGAAACAGAAAAAAGATGATGCTTATAAAGCTCTTGCAGAACTTCAGGAAGAAAAATCCAATTTTGCAGAAACTCATAAAAATAAACTTGATAAATTATTGGCTAGTTTTGCAATTGCAGTTCAGATTGAAGATGTTGCAAAAACTCTTGAATCGACAGAGCTTGTATATAGAGTTACAGGCTGGATTCCTGCATCTGATGCAGAAAACTATATAAAAGAACTTGATGAACTTACTGAAAACAGAATTGCTGTTCGTGTTTATGAACCATATGAGGTTCCTGCAGTAATGTCTGGTAAAGAAAAAGTTCCTGTAAAATTGACTCATGGAAAATTTGTTAAGAGTTTTGAGAGAATGATTTTCTCTTATGGTTCTCCAATTTACGGTACAATTGATCCTACTCCTTGGGTAGCATTGTTCTTTACGTTGCTCTTTGGAATTATGTTTGGTGATTGTGGACAAGGTCTCGTTCTTCTTTTGATTGGTATTTTAATGGCAAAGAAAGTTGTAAAAGTTGGCGGATGGAATAAGTTCGCTCCAATCTTTATGGCAGTTGGTATTTCCAGTTCAATCATGGGATTACTTACTGGTGAATTCTTTGGTACAGAAGAATTGCTTGAACCTTTCGCTCATTGGGTAACAGGATTATTTGGTAATCCTCGTGCTCCAATCTTAAAGCTTATGCCTGGTGAAGATCCAAAATCTATTTATGTAATGTTCGGTGTATTCGGTGTTGCTGTAGCTATTGGTTTCTTTATTAATACCTGTGGTCTTATCATAAATATTATTAATAATATTATCCGCAAAAAATATGGTGAAGCCTTGTTCGGAAAGAATGGTTTAGCTGGTGCAGTATTCTTCTGGTATATTGTTGCATTAGTTTTGAGAATAGTTATTGCCCATCATACAGTTGCACTTTATGACATCATTATTATTGCGGTTGCACTTTTCTTTGCAGCTTTTGCTTCTCCTTTTGAACGGGCTTTTGCTGGAGAAAAACCTTTGCTTGAAAACGGATTCGGTACATATTTAATTTCTAGTGTTGTGGAAATTATTGAAGTTATTTCAGGATATCTTTCAAATACAGTCAGCTTTGTCCGTGTTGGTGCTTTTGCTTTGTCTCATGCTGTATTGAACTTTACGATTATGACTTTGACAACTTTATGTGGCGGAAAAGGTACAATTGGCGGTATTATCGTTTTGATTTTCGGTAATGCATTAATTATTGTTCTGGAAGGTATGATTGTTGCAATTCAGGTAGTACGTCTTCAGTATTATGAATTCTTCAGTAAGTTCTTCCATGAAACTGGACGTGAATTTAAACCATTTAAATTTGAAATTATAAAATAGAACATAAACTTTCACTTGGAAGCTAAGTTCATAAAAAGAGGTAATATATGAAAAAGAGATTTTTTGCTGTATTGGCTGTTTTAGGAAGCTGTGCAGGCTTGTTCGCTCAGGAAGCAGAAGCTGTATCTGCATCATCAACAGGAGCTGTAAAATATTTGTCAGCTGCTATTGCTGTAGGTTTGGCTTGTATTGCTGGTGGTATGGCTGTAGGAAAAATTGGTACTGCTGCTATGGGTGCAATGAGTGAAAATCCAGAACTTTCAGGAAAGGCTCTTCCATTCGTAGGTCTTGCTGAAGGTATTTGTCTTTGGGGTATGCTTGTTGCTGTACTCATCTTGTTCATGTAATTATCAATAAGTAAAAGTGAAATTTTATATTATTGGTGAACGAGAAATCGTTCTGGCTTTCAAATTGACTGGTGTAGACGGTACAATTGCTGAAACAAGAGCAGAGGTTCTTGATGCATTTAACCGTGTAACAGGAAAAGGGAATGTTGCAAATCTTGCTTCCCATGAAATTCCACGTGTTCTTATTCTTACAGAACATGCTGCCAGTCAGATTGAAAACGAAGAAATTACATGGCAAAAAACAGGTAAATTTCCTCTGATTGTTGAAGTACCAGGCTTGGATGGACATCTTAAAGGTAAAAAATCTTTGTCAGATGCTATTAAAGAAGCTATTGGTGTGGAAGTTTAATCTGAAAATTTGTGTAATTAGGTAAGAGGTTTAGAATGGAGGAATTACGTTCTACAGATATTCTTGATAAAGAGATTCAGTCTGACGCTAGAAAAAAGGCTGAAAAAATACTTAAGAAAGCTGATTCAGATTGTGCAGAAATTTTGGCTTCTGTTAATGTAAATATTGATAAAGCCAGAACTGAAAAAGAGAACTTCTTTTCTGCCAAACTGGAAGCTTATGAAAAAGATCAGAAGGCTTCTATACCTCTTGAAAAACAGCGCTTTGAAGTTTCATTTATTCAGAGTGCAGTCCTTAGCAAAATAAATAAATATATTTCTGGACTCCCTGAAGAAAAATGTATTGAAGTTGCTGCAAAAAGCTTTGATTTTAATACAGATAAAAAAATGAATGCCTATGTTTATGGCTTTAAACTTGATGATGCAAAGAAATTCCTCACTAAGAAATTAGGAAAAAATCTTTTGAATTGTCAGGAAACTATCTTTAGAAAAATGGCTCTGGAAGAAGATTATGGTTTGGATATGCCTAAAGGTATCATTCTAGAATCTGAGGATAAAACATTCCGTTGTCGTCTGACTTTAAGCGAAGTTATTGGTCAGCTTCTGGATAAAAATAGAGCAGAATTATCTGAAGCCCTTTTCGGAGGCAACTCATGATAGAAGGAAAAATTACCCGTATTTCGGGACCAATCGTATATGCTGAAGGTCTTGATGGCTGTGGTCTATATGATGTAGTTGATGTTGGTGATAAAAAACTTATTGGTGAAATTATCCGTCAAAATGAAGGTAATGCTACTATTCAGGTTTATGAGGAAGATACAGGTATGCACATCGGTGAAAAAGTTGTGTGTACACAGCGTCCTCTTTCTTTACGTCTTGGACCTGGCGTAGTTGGTAATATTTATGATGGTATTCAGCGTCCTTTGCAAGCTATGTATGAACACTCAGGTGGATTCCTTCTTCCTGGTGAACGTACCAAACCTCTTGATGAAGAAAAAATCTGGCATTTTGATGCTCTTCCTGAAATTAAAGAAGGAATTTCTATAAAGCCTGGAATGGTACTTGGTACTGTTGTAGAAACTCAGTCTATTACAGAAAAAATCATGGTGCCTCCATCAATCCGTGGTCGTACTCTTAAAACTTTTAAAGGCACTGGAGATTACACTGTAAATGATGTAATTGGAACTACTGAACTTGATGAAGAAATTCAGCTTGCACAGTATTGGCCAGTTCGTAAGCCTCGTCCTTATGCACAGAAGCTTGGAGTTACAGAACCTTTAATCACAGGTCAGCGTGTTATTGACGTTTTCTTCCCACTTTCAAAAGGTGGTACTGCTGCAATTCCTGGTGGATTCGGAACAGGTAAAACAATGACTCAGCATGCTATTGCAAAATGGTGTGATGCAGATTTAATTGTATATATTGGTTGTGGAGAACGGGGTAATGAAATGACAGAAGTTCTTACTGAATTCCCAGAACTTATTGACCCTAGAACAGGACGTTCTATTATGGAGCGTACAATTCTTATTGCAAATACTTCAAATATGCCTGTAGCAGCCCGCGAGGTTTCATTGTATTCAGGAATTACTCTTGCAGAATATTTCCGTGATATGGGTATGGCTGTTGCAATTATGGCAGATTCTACTTCCCGCTGGGCCGAAGCTCTTCGTGAACTTTCTGGCCGTATGGAAGAAATGCCTGCTGAAGAAGGATTCCCTGCATATTTACCAACTCGTCTTGCTTCTTTCTATGAACGTGCAGGCCGTGTAATTTCTCTGGAAGGGCAGGAAGGTTCAGTTTCTGTAATTGGAGCTGTTTCACCACCAGGTGGAGACTTTTCAGAACCGGTTACTCAGCATACAAAACGCTTTATCCGTTGTTTCTGGGCTTTGGATCGAGAACTTGCAAATGCCCGTCATTATCCTGCTATTGGCTGGATTGATTCATATTCTGAATATGCTGATGAAGTTCGGGACTGGTGGGAAGTTCATAATCCTTCCTGGGAGAATCTTCGTCGTGAAGCAATTGGACTTTTGAAAGACGAAAACCGTTTACAGCAGATTGTCCGCCTTATTGGACCAGATGCATTACCAGATTCAGAACGACTTGTTTTGAAGGTTGCAGAAATGATAAAGAACGGATTCCTTCAGCAGAATGCTTATGATGATGTTGATAAATATTGTTCTACAGATAAACAGATTGCTATTCTTGATTTGATGATGTCGTACTTTAAGCGTGCGCAGGCATGTGTAAAAGCTGGGGCACCACTTTCGCAGGTTGTAGCACTTCCTGTTTGTGATGAAATAGTTCGAATTAAGATGATTTATAAGAATGAAGAAATGGACAAAATAAATGATGTTCATAATCATCTTGAAAGTCAGATTAGCGAAGTTGAACGCCTGTATAATGTGCGCTAACGGGAGGAAGAAATGAAAGGAATTGAATATAGAGGTGTAACTTCCGTTGACGGACCAATTGTAGTTTTAAAGCGAACAGAAAATGTTTTTTATAATGAAACAGTTTATGTTCGTGACCGTCTTGGGGAAAAACGTATTGGTAAAATTGTAGATATTTCTAATGATGCAGTTGTTGTTCAGATTTTCGGTAATACTACAGGTCTGGATTTGACTGAATCAACTTTTGAATTTTTAGAGCAGCCATTGGAATTGAGAGTTGGAGAAGGTCTTTTAGGTCGTGTATTCAACGGTCTTGGCGAACCAATCGATGGATTTCCTCAGATTATCAGTTCTGAAAAACGCAATGTAAACGGTAACCCAATGAATCCATATGCACGAATTTACCCTCGGGATTTTATTCAGACAGGTATTTCTGCAATTGATGGAATGAACTCTCTGGTTCGTGGTCAAAAGCTTCCTATTTTCTCTGGAAACGGTTTGCCACACAATAAACTTGCCGCACAGATTATCCGACAGGCCAAACTTCGCAATAGCGATGAACAATTCGTTATGGTTTTTGCCGGAATGGGTATTAAATATGACGTTGCTAAGTTCTTTATAGATACATTTGAAGAGTCAGGTGTACTTTCTAAGGTAGTAATGTTCCAGTCTCTTGCAGATGCTCCTTCAATTGAACGTATTATTACTCCTCGTTGTGCTCTTACAGCTGCTGAATATCTTGCTTTTGAAAAGGGAATGCACGTACTTGTTGTAATGACAGATATGACAAACTACTGTGAAGCCTTGCGAGAAATTTCTACAACTCGTGGAGAAGTTCCTGGTCGTAAAGGTTACCCAGGATATTTGTATTCAGATTTGGCCGAGCTTTATGAACGTGCAGGTCGTGTAAAAGGTAGCGAAGGTTCAATCACTCAGATTCCAATTCTTACAATGCCTAATGATGATATTTCTCATCCAATTCCTGACTTAACTGGATATATTACAGAAGGTCAGATTGTACTAGGCCGTGAACTGTTCCAGCTGGGCGTTTATCCTCCAGTAAGTGGGCTTCCTTCACTTTCTCGTTTGATGAAAGACGGTATTGGCCCGGATATGACTCGTGAAGATCACGCAAATGTCTCTTCCCAGCTGTTTGCATCTTACTCAAAGGTAAAATCAATTCGTAACCTTGCAGCTATTATTGGTGAAGAAGAGCTTAGTGAACTTGACCGCCAGTATCTGCACTTTGGTAACAGATTGGAGCAGGAATTCTTTAATCAGGATGAATACGAAGACCGTACAATTGAACAGACTCTGGACTTAGGCTGGCAGATTCTGGCAGAACTTCCTCGTGAAGAACTGACTCGTATTAAACCTGAGTTTATTGATAAATATATGCATAAGGATTCCTAATTGGCAAAACTAAACGTAGCACCAACAAAATCAAATCTTCTCGCCATAAAAGAACAGTTAGCCGTTTCTACAAATGGTTATGAATTGCTGGAAGAAAAGCGTGAAATCCTGGTTCGTGAACTGATGCATCTTGTTGAAAAAGTTAAGCTATTAGAAAAAGATATTGATAAGGTTGTTGCACAGGCATATCCTGCATTTAAAAGAATGCTTATGGTCGATGGCGCTGATCAGATAGAAAGAATATCCCATGGTATTCATTACGATTTTGATATGACAGAAAAGCGTGTAACTATAGGTGGTATGGGATTTTCTTCCATGGATGTAGTAATGCCAAAGCAGGAATTATTCTATTCTTTTATGGGAACGGATGCTAATACAGATGCTACTATCAATAAGTTTTTCGAACTTCTTTCATTGTTAACACAGATGGCAGCTATCCGTACTATAGTCTGGCGACTGGCAGAAGAAGTAAAGAAAACTCAAAGACGTGTAAATGCTCTTGATAAAATGATTATTCCACAGGCACAGGAAACAATACAGTACATTGAAAGTGTTCTTGAAGAACGAGAACGAGAAAATGTTTTTGTTTTGAAGGCTTTAAAGAAGAAAAATAATAAAAAGTAGTGTTATATTATAGGTATGGCAAGAACATTTTTTAAAAAGGTTATAGTTGCTGTTAATGGACGCCTTTCCTCGATTCATGCATCAATGTATGCAATTATGATGGCCCGTACTTATAATCTTTCTTTAAAATTTGTATATGTGGTCGATACTGCAACAATCAAGTATCTGACCATGAACAAACTGCTGGTTACTGATGAAAAAAATGATTTTGAAGAAAAACTGGTTGCAGATGGAAAACATTATCTTGAATATGTTCAGCAGCTGGCTGCTTCTAAAGGTGTAAAGGCAGAAACAGAACTTCGTAACGGAGGGGTTTTTACTGAGATTATAAAGGTTGCAGAGGAATATGAATCAGATTTGATTCTGCTTGGTGGTAGAGAAAAAGGTGTTCACGGATCTACCTTCAAGAAAAATGTACTTTCAAAAGATGAAAATGAAGTACTCGTAAATGCATCCTGTCCTGTAATGATTGTTCAGAAACCTGATATTGAATCTGTATTTAAAATTTTCTAATAAATAAAAGAAAAAACTATGAAAGATTTTTATAAAACTCTAAGTGTCAGACCTAATGCGACTCTGGCGGAAATTAAAAGGGCTTACAGAGAAAAGGTTAAGCTTTTGCATCCAGATTCCTCCGGTGATGGTTCAAAAAGTAATGAATTTAATGAAGTTGTTCAGGCTTATAGGGTTCTTTCCGATGCCCGCCAGCGTTCCATTTTTGATGAATCCTTTTTTATAAAAATCCGCAGAACCTATAAAGATGCAGATTCTTTCAATTATTATGACTGGTTGAAAGCCCGGGATGATGAAGAAAGTCGTGCCAAGTTTATTTTCTACACACTTATGCATCAGAAAGAAGATGAAGCTGTTGCTGAATTCAAACGTATGCAGATGAATCATGCAGAATTCAGTTTGAAAAAATGGTTTACTCGTGAAGATTTTATGGATTACGGATACATTCTTGCTGAAGAACTGGTAATTCGTGGTGAATATTATGATGCATTTATCCTTCTGGAACAGATTATTAAGATGGAATATTCCTATCAGTATTTTTACATATTCTTCCCTGAAGTAATTGATTTTACTTTGACAATCTTGAAGAAAAATATTGATGGTGTTATTTCAGATGAACTTGCTCTTGATGTTTACGAGAGGGCTTTAGATCTGGAATTTGGAAAAGCGGCAGATTCTTTCTTTTTACGAAAAATGAGTGAAGAGTATCACAGACTGGGAGATGATGCTACTGCAGAAATTTGTCTGCGGGAATCAAAAAAATTGTAATTTTTAAGATAAAATGATAGTTTTAGAACACGAGGAAATATATGATTCACTTAAAGAATGAAGATCAGATAAATAAAATTAGAAAAGCATGTCATATTACTGCAGATATGTTTAACGAACTTATTCCAAAAATCAAGGCAGGGCAGACAACTAAAGAAATCGATAAAATGTTTGAGGATTATATTCTTGCTCATGGTGGAAAACCTGCATGGTGGAGAGAAGATTATCCTGGTTCTGTATGTATCAGCATCAATAATGAAGTTATTCACGGATTACCTTCTAAAAAACGTGTATTAAAAGAGGGTGACCTAGTAAGTCTTGATGTGGGAATTGATTTGGACGGATATATCAGCGATACAACTCACTCTGTAGAAATCGGAAAGGTACCTCCAAAGGTAAAAAAACTTCACGAGGTTACAATTGAATGTTTAAATGCAGGAATTGCTGCTTGTAAGGTTGGAAATAGAATTAGTGATATTGCAAATGCCGTTTATGACATCGCTTCAAAGCATGGTTACGGTGTTGTTTATGATTACTGTGGACACGGAGTTGGAATTGATGTACATGAAGACCCAAGTGTTCCAAACTGTCCATTCCGTGGGGCAAATCCTAGAATTAAAGCTGGTATGGTACTGGCAATTGAGCCTATGATTAATCTGGGAACTGCAGATGTGGAAGTTCTGGATGATGGCTGGACTGTTGTAACTTGTGATGGTGAAGTTTCTTGCCATGAAGAACATACAGTTGCTGTTTTTGAAGATCACACAGAAGTTCTTACAGATTTAAATTATTGCGGAAAATCAGTTCTTAAATAATTTTTTTGTTACCTTTTTAAGTTTTTGTAGTTATATTTTAAAACGAAACAAATCGATTTAATCAGTTTTTCTTTTAAGAGGTACAAAATGAACAGAAAATTGAAAATTTTTGCAGGTGTTGCAGCTCTTATTTTTATGGGTGCACAGCTTTTTGCCGATCCTCCTGTTAGAAAAGCAGGTACAGACGCTGCAAGTCTTAGTGTTGTAGAAGCATTGCAGAACTCTTTCAGATCAATCAGTCAGACAATGCTTCCTGCAGTAGTAGAAGTAGATGTTACAGAAACAAAAACTTATACAAGTCCATTTGGCGGTTCAAATCCTTTTGAATATTTCTTTGGAACTCCACGTCAGGAAAACAAAGATAACAAAAAAGAATATGAATCAAAGGGATTGGGCTCAGGAGTAATTGTTCGTAAAACAGGAAATATTTTCTATGTTCTTACAAACAATCACGTTGCTGGAACAGCTACAAAAATCACTATTAAACTTAATGATGGTCGCGAGTTTGAAGGTAAACTTGTTGGTACAGATTCAAGAATTGATATTGCTTTAGTTTCATTTGAAGCAAAAGATAATACTATTCCTGTTGCAGCACTTGGTGATTCTGATAAAGTTCAGCCGGGTGATATCTGTATGGCTTTTGGTGCACCATTGGGATACAGTCAGTCAGTTACACAGGGTATTATCAGTGCCGTTGGTCGTTCAGAAAGTCATATGTCTTCAATCAGTGATTATATTCAGACTGATGCAGCTATTAATCAAGGAAACTCAGGTGGGCCACTTGTAAATATCTATGGTGAAGTAATTGGTATTAATACATGGATTGCTTCTGCTTCAGGTGGCTCTGTAGGACTTGGTTTTGCAATCCCAATCAATAATATAAAAAATGCAATTGATTCCTTCATAAAAAACGGAAAGATTGTTTATGGCTGGGTTGGTGTATCTTTAGTTGATATAACTAAGGAATATAAGAAGGATCTTGGTGTAGAAGATATGGAAGGAGCTTTTGCAGCAGAGGTATTTACTAATTCTCCTGCATTCAAAGGTGGAGTAAAACCTGGTGACTTTATTGTTGAATTAAATGGTAAAAAGGTTAAGTCTACAAATCAGCTTGTAAGAGATGTAGGAAATCTTGAGGCTGGTACTACAGCTAAATTTGTGGTAATTCGTGGAGGAAAACGTTTACCAGAACTTACAGTAAAAATTGAAGAACGAGCTAAAGATGAAGATATTAATAACAGCAAAATGTGGCCTGGATTTATTGCTCAGCCATTAACAGATGAATTGCGTGAACAGCTTAAGATTGACGACAAAAAATTGAAAGGTGTTGTTGTTACAAATATTGAAGAAAAATCTCCAGCAGCTAGTCTTCGTATGCAGAATGGAGATGTAATTACTGCTGTAAATGGAAAAACTGTTAAGAATCTTGCCGAATTCTACAATGAACTTGCAAATGCAGCTAAATCAGTAAACTTCGATGTTTACTCAAACGGCGGTACAATTACAACAGGAACATATAAGTTCTAATAATTGTAATAAAGCCTCAAAATCAGTATAATTCTTTCTATGTACAGACTCTACGTAGAAAGAAAGCCTGGTTTTGAAAACGAGGCTAAAAGTTATTTATCACAGATTAATGGTTTTTTGGGAATTTCCAGCGTAACTGGAGTTCGTTATTTCAATCGTTATGATATTGAAAATGTAAGTGATGAAGTTGCAAAAATTGCAGCAACTCGCATTTTCTCTGAACCTCAGAGCGATTATGTTTCTTTTGAAGAACTTCCAGCTGTTGAAGGAAAACAGATTATCTGGGAATTCCTTCCTGGCCAGTATGATCAGCGTGCTGATAGTGCAGAGCAGTGTATTGGTTTGCTCCGCGCAGGTCTTAAAGGTGTAAAAACTAATTCAGAAGCTCCAGTTGTTCGCTGTGCAAAAATTGTAGTGCTTGCCGGTAATCCTTCTGATGATGATATTAAAAAAATCCAGAGCTATCTTGTAAACCCAGTAGATTCTAGACTTACAGGGGCTGAAAAACCTGAAACATTAAAAATGAAGATGGATGTTCCAGCTGACATTCCAGTTGTTGAGGGCTTCATTAAAATGGATGATGCTGCTCTTGAAGAATACCGCAACAAAATGGGTCTTGCTATGGACCATGCCGATATTAAATTCCTTCAAGACTACTTCAAAGGCGAAGGCCGGGATCCAGTTGAAACAGAAATCCGCGTTTTGGATACTTACTGGTCTGACCACTGCCGCCACACAACATTCTTAACAGAACTTAAAGATATTAAGATTGAAGACGGTATTTATGCTGACCTCTTCAAAAAATCACTTAAAAACTACGAAGATATGCGTACAGATTTGTATGCAGGACGTACAGATAAACCTGTCTGCTTAATGGACATGGCTGTAATCGGAATGAAATATCTTAAAAAGCACGGAAAGCTTGAAGATATGGAGGTTTCTGAAGAAAACAATGCCTGCTCAGTTGTAATTGATGTTCATTACACAGCTGACGAAAAGGGAAAACCTCTTGCAAAAGATGATCCTAAAGCAACAGAAAGATGGTTGATGATGTTCAAAAACGAAACTCACAACCACCCGACAGAAATTGAACCATTTGGTGGAGCTGCTACATGTCTTGGTGGTGCAATCCGTGACCCACTTTCAGGCCGTTCATGGGTTTACCAGTCAATGCGT
>JAEDFX010000006.1 GCA_016297805.1 Treponema sp.
CCACCACAGAACAAATCATAGAAGTTCTTTTTACGAGGAAACAATTCAAAAATCTTCCCGGCAAGTTTATTCTTGCTGCCCTTATATGGCATACCGTATTTCATTATTTTTTTTTCACCAACTCCAAATTCAAAAATCTGTTAAATTAAGCTCGCTCATTTATTTACTCAAAGCTGCTAATTGTCTTTCTGTAGCTATCCATACTTCTTTTTTTCTCTTTGGAGATAACAATTTTTCTAAATTTTTATTAAAAAAATACTCATTAACCCTTTTCTGCATTGTAAAGTAAGAAACACCAGCCATTTGAGCTAATTCAATTCTTGAATAGTAATTACCATTTATTTTGATTTTCCCATAATGAATAGCTTCTTCAACAGTTTTTGAATTAAATAAGCGATAAGACATTTCCTGACGCGAACATCCCGCAATTTCTGCCAGTTCCTTTAACAGATATTTTTCCCCTTTATATTCATAATACATTCGCATTTTTTACCGCCTTTTTATGTTATCTTCAATGACTTCATCAAGATAGAATAATTCACCGGTATTTACGTCTATTACCGGATAACCACGCTCCAATGAATGACGCAATGCAATCATTTTTATACAGAAATAACTGATGCATTCACGTCGATTTTTAAAAATCAATGTTGAATTTTCCGATGTTGCCATTATTTTCATTGCTTTTTCCCTTTTTATTTAATTCATAATAAAAAAACTCATTAGAAAAAAAATAAAATGGTGGCTTGTGTTTTCACTTGTTATCTTCTCCGCCGAATAATTGAGAGCTAATCAAGACACCCCTATGCCACCCGGCTATAGACATACATAATTCTCCGACCGTCTTTTTTCAGGCGGTCAAAATATTTACCCCGGCAACGCCGAGGCTTTTTTATTCAGTCCTTATACAAGGAACTGTAAAAAAGCTAATTATTAATGGCTTTATGTTCACGATTAGAAATCACAGCTTCCATCTGCCCAATAGCATCGTTCAGATACCAAGCCGATTTTTTCAAATCTTCCAGAATCTTTTCATCCAACGACTGCCCTTTTTCCTCATCCGGTGATTTTTTCCCCAGCCGCCAAATATACTTCTGCAAGTTCCCGATTCCCACCGCAACTTCAGGAGGCAAGTCCTTAACAATGTAATGAATAACATCAATGCACTCACAAGGCGCACCCTCTCCTGCATAATGCTTAGGATGATTAACCATATCAGCCATTCAACACCTCCACACCTTCCATCACATCCAGAAAATGCTCATTGTATTTTTCATACCGCTTCAAAATCTCAGCTTCATGCATCAATTCCTTGCATTTAAAAAACTGGCATTTGCTCCAAGGTTCAGGACAACCGCAACGATACACACAGTTAGGCACACAAACCTCACCAATAGCCTGCAGAAGAGGTTCAACACTCATCATCAATTCTTTTTTCACCAAGGCCGCAATTTGACGAGTTTTCTTTTCCGCACAAGCACACAACCGCTTCCGCATCATCAGAACCAACGCCTGCGGATTGTAAAAGCAGGTGTACATAATCAACGCGTTTGGGTCCCGTGGTTTTCCCCCGTTCAAATCCGGCCGCGAACTCTGCACAAAATGCCGAGGCTGTTTATCCGTATGTCGCACAAATTGCGCAATAGCATATTTGTCCATGTCTTCAAACCGCAAGCAAAGCTGAATAGTCTCAATCGGAGTATGCTCAGCAACCAGCCACTTCATCCAGTCTTTTTTTGAAAAACACCTAAAATCAGAATGCTTCCCCCTGCAAGTAAAAGCCGCAGACAGCAAATCTACTTCAGGACACTTATTGCAAACATCAATATAGATTTTCATTTCCCAGTACTCCCAAAACCGCCTTCACCGCGAACAGTTTCACTAAGCTCTTCTGACTGTTCAAATTCCATGCGATAAACCGGCTGCAACTTTATCTGACAGATTCTTTCATGCTTTTCAATTTTCAATTCATTGATGGAATCAAGATTAAACACATTTGCAAAAAGTTGACCTCTGTAGTCGCAGTCAATTTCCCCATGAACAACAAGCCCATTTTTCTTGTGCGCAAAAGAAGAACGAGGCTCAATTACAACTTCATAACCTTCAGGAATCTCAAGGGCAAATCCCAACGGAACAAGGCATCCTGAATGAGGCGGAATCTTTATTTCATCCGCCGCAATATTGCAGAAACAATCGGCACACGCAGCACCAGCAGTCTTATACACCGGCATCTTACCACCGGAAAATAATTTAATTTTTACATTCTTCAAAAAAAAATCTTTAACCATTTTTCTCTCACAATTACAATTCATCCTTAACCTCCATCATGTTTTTCAAAATAAGCATGGATCAATCTCAGGCTGAGATTTCCCCAAAACAAAATCACAAATCCAGTTTCTAGCATAATCCGGACTTATAAGGCTTCTTTCCTCACTGCATAAGCCAGCCTTACTACTTTCCTTTGCATACACCTTCTTGCTGTCTTTATCTCTCCATTGGGAAGTCATGCCAATCCTTTTCCTGTCCTTTTCTTTTGTTTGCTGGATAGTACACCCGTGCGTAGGTTCACACCCGACAAACCAGTAGGCGGTAGGTTTTTTAAACCATTCGCCCCTACGTGTCCTATCCATGTCAATTACTGTTGGCCTCATAAACCAAAAATAATTAGTGTAGTTTACTTCATGCCACGGATTTTCCATTATCATTCTTAGCCCGTTGAATTCGCCAGCCCCATACATCTTCAATGCTTTTTGATAAAAAAAATATCTTTCATCACTGTGTCTTTTTAAAAGTTCATAGATTCTATGAATGTCAACGCCATGTTTCCGCCATGCTTCCTGTGCCAGCCTTTGGTTGTATTCAGCGATGTTGCAGAATTTGATACATGGGAAAAAAGCAAGAATTAAATCATCTTTGCTTATTCTGTCAAATAATGACGGCTCTCCAGCGTAGCCCTTTTCTATCTCCCAAACAAATCTATTACATGGTCTGTTTCACCGAAATTATTTTGAATGTCATAATCTTCAGCCGGAATTCCAAGTTTTATAAACTCATTCTTAAAAGTTCCCGACTGCTCAAAAAAGCAATGAACTTTTCCCTTTATTTCCATTTCTGCCTCATTTTCTAAATTGCCTGACTTTCCATAAGTGCATCAATCTTTTCACTTAATGATTCCATGCTGTCATCGTATTTTGCCCGCAAAGAACTAAGTTCATTGACAACATGATCCTTTGCACCACCAATAGCACGGCTCAAAAGGTCTCGCATATATTCAATAATTTTCTGCCGGCATCCATCAGGATTAGCCATAACCATAGCCACTATCTGATCCGCCCCAGCTTCCGGCACATCCAGAACACGGCTAGCCTGTTGCTGCTGAAAACCAAAAAGACGCGCAATAACGAAATCTCGCGGCAAAAGTTGCAGCCTTTTTTCCTGTAGTCTTTGATTTTTCTCTTCAATGGTGACAAGATCTTTTTGAAGCTTCACAAATTTGTCGATTCCGTCCATAGATCCAAATTTGCGCACAATTTCTCCCAGTGTCATGTTCTGCAAATCAGCTGCAGACATATTCCCACTAGATTCAATGTTATCAATGAGGTTATTTGCTGTTATTTCAGCCTGTTGAGAAATTTCTTGTTTTTGTTTTTGTAAAAATGCCTCAGTTGCAGCATCTTGCTTCAGCTTCTGCTGGTGCTTATCCAGATAAGCTCTGTTAATTGGATTATCAGTATCCAATTTCCCCGCAGAATTTAAAACAAGAGTCCCAGACTTCAGCTTCCCGTTAATTGATTGCCGAGAAACAAAAGCCTGTCTAGCAAATTCAGCTGGTGTAACTTCCATAATGGAAAGTGTAAAGCCTTACAATCAACTTTGCTATTTACTAACAAGATTTTGTCAACTTGTGTAAAGACCTAACTCACAAGTGACAAGCCGCGCCCGTCGCCGAATAATTGCAATAGGGTATAGGGGGGGGACAGTACCTTTTTGAAAATAAATAATATTTACGACTGGCAAGCGTAAAAGCGTAAAAGAATTTTAATGATTTTATATTTTATTTCCTTATGTCTCAGATAATCAATAAACTGTCCCATTAATGTGCAAAATAAAAAAACTACAAAAAAGTTTTACACTTTTACATTTTACTGTTTTTTTATCACTTTTTTACTATTTTCTCTTCATATATAAGTTCATTTTATTTTATTAAAATAAATGTAAAAGAATTTAAATTATAAATTTAAAAAAAATAAAGTGAGACACTTTGTTAAACTGTCCCACTTTATTTTTTTGTCTCACTTTTTAAGCTGCTGTCGCAGTTTAAAAGCAAAAAGATTTACATTTTAAAAAATTATTTACGCTAACGGCATCACCGCCGGCAGCATCAAGACTGCATGGATTTAGCAAGCGTTAGAAGATTTCTCAATTGAGTTATTGTTAAGTTATTCAATGTTTTCATATCTTCTTCAGGAAGACTATCTAATTTTTTCACAAGATTCATCATTCTGTCAGAAACAACTATGCCTTTATCATCATCAAAGAAGTGTTCCATGCTGACTTCCAGCACATTACAAATCTTATGAAAATCATCTGCTCTTGGATAACATCCTCTCTGTCTCCAACCTGCATAAACTGGTATTCCAGTTTTACCTATTAATCTCATCAAGTCATCAATTGTTATTCCTCTGACTTTACAAAGTCTTTTTATTTCTTCAAAAAAGTTCATGTCTTTATAATAATATTTTTTTATCGTTTTGTATACAAAAAATTATTTTTTTTATCGTTCTTTTTATTATAATTTATACAAAACAATAAATATTCTTGACAAAATCACAAAAAACGATAAAATCAAAAACATAAACAAAAAGATAAAAATTAAAAGAGGAGTTATGCAAAACGATATAAAAAGATTTCATACGCATATTCCTTGTACCGAAGTAGAAGCGGCTGCAATCAAGGAATATTGTAAAGAAAATGGACTAATACTTGGTCAAATAGTAAGAAGATTGATCCTCAAGGAAATTCAGGAAAAATCAACAATTCTCTCTCCTGATTTTATCCCTCCCAAAATTAACGAATCTTTGATTGAGCAAAGGCGAAAATGAAAAAATCTGGTGTTCCATTTCCAATTATAATTGATGATACATGTTATGCATCAATGTTCCAAGCTGCCATTGATACTGGTCTCAGTTATAAGACAGTTTGGTTTAAAATTGCCGAACGAAATGGAGCCCCAGTATCTGCAAGGGGATTTAAGCTTTGTTCAGAAGAATGGTGGCAAACCCATAAGGATGAATGGGAAGAATATCTTAATAGTGAGGAAAATTAGATGGATACAAACATTATAGTAATTGAAGGCAGACTTACACGCAATGCAGAAATGAAATCTGCAGGTAATTCAACAGTGACAACTTTCAGCATCGCAAATAATCAATCCTACAAGAAAGATGGAAACTGGATCGACAACGCATATTTTTTTGAATGTGAAATCTGGGGGTCATTCGGTGAAACAATGCGACAGTTTTTAAATAAAGGTCAGAAAGTCACAGTTACAGGACAGCTTGTCCAGAACCGCTGGACTGATTCTGAAGGAAAAAACAGAAATGCAGACAAAATCCGCGTAAAAGATTTGTCAATTCAGTTTGAAAAAAAGCCGGCTACAACACCAACGCCGACAACTGAAACAAATGCACCTGATACAAGTTTCAATCCGCATGAACTTGTATCAAATCCAGTCAGCAATGAAGAAGAAATCCCCTTTTTAAAAAAAATAATCAACTAACACACAAAGGAGCGTAATATGAACAATTCAAAATCAAAATTAAAGAAGTCTCACTATGTCCGAACATAAGCCAGGGTTTACTTACATTTATTCAGAAGCACTGCAGCAAGAAATTGCTTACAGTCAGAAGACAGGAAAAGTCTATTGTTCTGATGGAGTTCAATATTCATTGGATGAAATAAAACAAATAAATAAGACTTATGGAGAAATTCCAATTGAAGTGCATCTACTAAAAAAGCACTTTGGTGGAACGATTGTAGAAGCGGGAGAAAAAAAATAACAGGAGTAAAATTATGACAGACTTTAACAAAATTATTACAGACAAAATTAGAGAAATGGAAAATTCTGGAACTATCCAGAAAATAATAAAAGAAAAGATTTTAAAAACAATTAACAGTACAATTGACAGTTGTTTTAGTTGGGAATTTGAACAACAAATTTCAAAACAGATTAAAGAATCTGTTGGAGATATTGCATCTAAAATCAAACTTAATTCCTATAACAGCTTTATTGCAACTGCAATTGAAAACATTATTTCTGTTGAGTTAAACAAAGATTTAAAAGAAAAAATCAACACAAAATTAACACAAGCTCTTATTGTCACAGAAAAGGAAATTAAACTTTCTAAAATTATTGAAGAATTTAAAAGATATGAATGTGATGATGATGAAGAATATTCATATTGCTGTAACTTCAAAAAAGATGAAGATTCTTCTTTTAAGACTGTAAATATTATAATTCAGAAAGAAGATAATGATAATTATTATAACAAAAATCAAAAGTTTGAAATTCACGCATTAAGTTATAGAGATGAACCTTTAAAAATTTCCTGGGTAAATTACAACGAACTTAAATATGATTCTGAATTAGCATTTATTAAAGATTTTAATAATTTTGAAGCAATTCTTCTTAAAGCAGTATTTAATAAAATTCCTTTCATAATTGATATGGATGAAAAACAAATAGAAGACGAACTTTATAATAATCCAGAAAATTATTAATCCAAAATGAACAAGAGAGGATAAAAAAATGAATTATCAATCAGTTGCAATAATAACAGAATCTGAATCTTGTGAATACACCAGTTTTCAACTTATTCCAGATAACAAAACAGAAGAACAAATAAAAGCAGCAATCGAAAAATGGGAATCAAAGAAAAATGAAAAAGTAAAACTGTTTACTGATCCTGAAATAATTAAATTTGCTAAATATACAAGAGAACTAAAAATAGCAGTTGAAAATCAAAAACCAGAATCAATTATAGGAAAATTAGAAAGCATAAGCTGTGATATTCAAAATGCTTTAACAGAATTAGATGATCTTATTGACGATTTAAATGAATAAATGAACAACATAGATTTTAACCAATACAAACCTCGACTCCGTGAATATCTGCTTATGCACGGAATTGAAGCCGATAAAACAGAAAATATAAAATGTTTCTCACCAACTCATCAGGACGAAAAGCCAAGCTGTCAGATTTTTGACGACTATTTTAAATGCTACGCTTGCGGAATCCACGGTGACATTTACGATGCAGTAGAAATTCTGGAAGGAATCACAGAACGCGGAAAACAGTTCAAACATATTCAGCAGGTTTTCGGTGGCAGCATTGATATAACACAGCCAATTCAGAAAATCAAAAAGGAATACAAATTAAACCTCATTCCTGAAGAAAAAACAGAACAATTTGAAAACTATTTACGAAAAATCACAAATGAAACTGTCATAAAAAATTTCTTGCGTGAACGAGCAAAATATTCATCAAACGGAAAAATCAACTCTTTTTCAGATGAAATTGTCAAAAATCTTACAAAAGAATTATTCTGGTGGAACGGATTAAAAGATGCAATCAATGACGGACTTCCAGAAGAACTGTTGAAAGCAGTAGGAGCCATTCACACCGACAAAGAAGGAAAATTAAAAAAAACTTTCTGGCATTCAGGCGTGATTGTCAAAACCGGAATCGGATACAAGCTCCACTATTACGAATTTGACAAAGACGCAAACGCTTTCAAATGCAAGAAAATTGCATCCCATGGTGGCAAGGGTTTTCCATGCCCTAATATTCCACTGCCAGAAAAAATCGTAATTGTAGAAGGTGAACTTAAAGCCCTTGTTTGCCAAGCTGCAGGACTTAACAATGTATTTTCTATTGGTGGCGTAACATCCATAACAAAGGCTTTAATCAATCATTTTCTTTTAGGTTCAGCCGTAAAAGAAATTACAATTTTTTTCGATAACGACACCGCCGGCAACACAAAAGCCCCTGATTGTGCAGAATTTCTCAAAAAAAATGGATTTACAGGCACAATCCTCTTTGCAAAATCAGACGAACTTAAACAATACAAAGACCCGGACGAAGCAATTCTTTTTGGTCATCTTGATTATGTTCAGAACGCAATCCATCAGGCAACACTTTACCAGAAAATAACAGAAACAAAACCTGCAGAAAAAGAAACAAAAACAAAAGACACACGCAAAAACAAAACAGGCAAAGGAAACTGCTCCCTTCGCCGCATCAATGAACTTTTGAAGAAACTTCCAAAAGAAGAACTCAACGAAACCGAATACAAAACATTCCTTGAAGCAATCGTCAACGCAGGAAAAGAATATACAAAAATTGTAGAATCCCTTGTAACCTGGGGGGCAACTATAGACGAAATTCCGCAAATAAATGACACTGTAAATCTTAATATAATCCTGCAAATCGCCCGCGACCACGGCATCGACCGCCGCACAATCTCAAGAATTAAAAAAGATCTTGAAAACGCTGTAGACTACGGCAACATCAAATTTTCAACTTTCCCAATTGTAGAAGTTGATATTGAACCAGTCGCAAACACAGACGATTTAAGAGCCTTCATCGAAAAAGAATCTTATAAGTCAGAAAAAGAAACTGCAAATCTTCTTGAATATTACCTCAAAGACAAACTGATTTATGTTGAAGAACTCAAAAAGTTTTATTTTTTCGACGGCTTAATTTGGAACCACCGTCCGGACATTACAGATATTGCATACAACATTCTCAAGGAACTTGCACTGCAATTCTTTGACTATGACGCTTATGCGGCAAGAAAAACCCTTGAAAAACTGGGACAATACAAATTCTGCCAGACAGTAATGAAAGCACTGGCAGAAAAACCTAGCATCTTCAGAGAACAAGTATTTTTTGATTCTGCCATAATTAAAGAAACTCTTACTCTAATGGATGGAGTTATAGATTTTTCAGGAAAAGAAATAGTTTTCCGTGATGCACGTCCAGAAGAATACAGACAGAAAAAACTACCCTACTTTGTAGCAGACTGCAAGAAAGCAGGAGAACCAAAACACTTCATGGAATTTATGCACAGCAACTTTGACGATATAGACACTCTTAACTCTTTAATTTATTTTTTAAGCCTTATTCCAAGTAGAAACACAGGCTTTAAAGTCGGAGGAATCTTCACAGGCAAGCCGCACACAGGCAAAACCACAACAATGGAAATCATCAGCGACATTTATCCTGATATGACAACGCCAATTCCACGAAGTTTAATCATGAATTCAAAATACGGCAACATTACTACTGGAGCTACACCAGAACTCGCAGATCTTGAAGGAATGGGAGCAGGATATTCAGATGAAACAGAAAAAAATGACCACCTTAATTCTGCAATGTGGAAATCTCTGACCGGTGCCAAAAAAATAAAAGCTCGACAGCTCTACAAAGGAAACAGAGTGTTTGAACCAACTGCACAAACAATCATTCTGACTAACTACTCGCCACTTTTCGACAAAACAGATACCGCATTGATTGATCGAATGATAATCATTCAGTTTTCTAAGCAGCACCACAAAGGCGAAGAAGGAACAAAATCAATTGATGAATTAAAAGAAAAAATCAAAGCAGAAGCTCCGTTAATCGTCAGAATGTTTGCAGAAAAATATATTGAATTAAAATACAAATATAATTCAAAAATTCCACTGTCACTAGAATCCGAAGAATACAAAAAAGATTATATAGAAAACATGGATGACAACGGACTCCAGAACTTTGTGCAAAAATACATCGACTTTGCCAAAGGCTCAGGAAAATGGGTTTTACTCAAAGATATTTACCATCGTTACTGTAATTTCTGGAACATCGAACTTGACCAAAACGACAAACCAATAGACCCGGAAAAGCTCACACAGGCAAAATTTACACGATACCTCAAACGAGACTACAACGAATTCAAAGTCAAACAGGTACGCGTAAACGGACAACCCACACAGGTTGTAATGGATGTAATAGTCAAAGACTGGAACGAAGTGCCGGAACAAAATCTCACTACTGCAGAAATAAAAACCGAACCAGCTGTAATACCAAAACCTGCAGAAAAAACAATACAAAAAGACCTAATCCCGCCACCAGAGGAAGAAGAAAATCCTTGGGATGATGGACCTGAATTTGATATTTATTAATTTAACAGCGTGTCACGCTGATTATATAAACCTTGTCCGTATGGACTGGTATTATGACAGCTGGGAAAAAATAACAGTAAGGCCAATATCCAACTTATAGGAGACTAACACAATGAAACAAACTGGCAGTATGACAATTCTTGAACACCTCGCATGTGCAATGGAAGATCTCAATGATGAGAATTTTATTGATGATCCAGAAAAAGCAAAATTATTGATTGAAAAGTCAAGAGCATTATCTGAACTTGCTACTCAATACACAAACGTAATTAAAACAGATCAGGAAGAAAAACGAATCATAATTGAAGCTATGAACATTGCTGGAAAATGGAATTACAACAAAAACGAATTACCAAAAGGTTTAGGTTTTTATCCGGAAGAAAAAATCAAATGAAACACTTTAGAAAAATATGGGACAAACCAAAACACGATTTTCTCATGGAGCATAAGGAAATGAAAATAGATGATTGTTATCAATTATTTTTAAAAACATTTCCTGAAGCTTCTGATGTTACACCAGCCGCCTTCAGAAATGAACGCTCCAGAATTGGTGCAATTTCTATAAAATACAAAAATGGATCCAAAAATCATGCATCAAGAACACCAAAACCTTTATTTTCAGAACATGAAAAAAAAGGTTATATTTGTGTCAAAGTAGGTCAACCTAATCAATGGATGTTCAAACAGCATTATATCTGGATGATCAATACAGGCCACAAGCCAGAACCCAAAAAAGAAATGGTAATATTCCTTGATGGTAATAAAAGAAATTTTGCTTTTGAAAACTTATACTTAATACCAAGAAATATTGCCGGAATCTTAAACAACCCCAAAATGAAGCTGGGAATCATTCCTGAAAATCCAGAACTGACAAAAATCAATATTCAAAATGCAATACTGATTCACAAGATTTTTGATGCTGGAAGAAAAATAGGATTAGTTTCCGAATCAAGTGGAAGATTCAAAGAAGATTGCAACAAATTCCAAAGAGAGCGCATGCAAAAAATCAAGCAGGATCCGGAAAAATATGCAAAATACTTAGAACAAAAAATGAAATGGAGACAAAATGTGCATATACGGTGAATACGGAATTTGCAGCATGTGCCCTCAAGATTACTGCCCTTATTATGGAGAAAACAAAATGAACAAAATGCAAAATGATAACAAGCTTTTTAATAACAATTTAAAAAATATCGACAATGAAAAAATCAGCTGTCCCATTACACCGCCTTATATTTTCATAAGTCATTTTTCTGCAAAAAAAAATGACTATCAATTTACATTCAATAAAACAACCCCTTTTGAAATCAACTCAGCTGCATCAGGAATAATTGAATTTATTGAATATGGAGAAAAAATCAAAATCAGCACAAAAACTCAACACGGAATTACAATAATATATTCACTGGATAAGATTGCACCAAATCTTGCTGCTGGTGATAAAATTATAAATGGTCAGTATCTTGGTGACTCAATCAATACAGCAGAAGTTATAATCCAATGACAGATATATTCAGCAGTAATGGAAGAATTATTATTCCACCGTTCAGAACAGATGAAAACTCGTTTGGTAATGACACCATTAAAATTTCCTATTACAAAATCGCTTGCCTATACACATACTCTATTCAAGCTCAGATCCAGAAGCGCATATATTGCAAATGGCCACATCCTCAGGATGGACTTTTTGAGTCAGTATGGGAATGCAAAAAAGATGCAAAAAACTACCTGCAGGCTTTTTGTGATCAGAACAAATTAAAAAAAGCATTCACCAGATTAGTCCCTAACATTACTGACCAACTAGATTTATTTGAAGAATTATAATAAAGTTTTTCAAAGGAGTAATCATGAAAAAACTAATCACTATTTTTTTAACACTTGTTTGTTTAAATTCTATTTTTGCATTAACACTTCCAGGAACAGGTAAAGGAACTCCTGTTCAGGAACGCACAATTAAAGGCGGAAAAATTGGATATGTTACAGCAAATAAAGGCAGCATGACAGAAGCTCAGCTGATTCAATTTTATAATGATGTTTCCAAATCAGAATACAAATGGGTAATTATTCATTTTACAGAAGATAATACTGCAATTAGAATTATACCAAGAACATTCAGTGCAACTTATGGCTCATACGACAGAACAAACTTAACATTAAAAACTGAATCAGGATGGCTTTCAATAATTGGAACAGCAACATCCAAAGAAGATTGGCCAAATAATATTTTTAAAAAATAATTTTTTACATATAAAAATTTAAAAGAGAGGAATTTCCCCTCTCTTTTTTTTATACTTTTTTTGAATAAGAGTATTGACTTTTAATCAAAAAATGATATTATAGATTACAGGAGGTAATTATGGCACCAAGCGGCGGAGCTCGCAAAGGCGCAGGCAGAAAGCCTGTAGAAGTGCACAAACCGAGAAAACCAACCCTTTCAATCATGGGGACTGAAGCCGAGTTAAATCGACTTCGAGAAAATGCAGAAAAGGCTGGTAAGTCTATTTCTCGCTTTGTGCTGGAATCTTTGAACTGTTTAGATGAACAGAACATAGATTTAACAAAAAAAAGGCTTAGAAGATAGCAACTTCCAAGCCTTCCGGAGCGTAATATTATATACGTTCAACTAACACAATGAATAGTATACAATGTTACGCTCCGTTAATCAATATGGAGAATTTATGTCACAAGAAATAAAAGAGAAATTATCAGAAATCCTCTCACAGATGGCACTGCTTACAGCCGCCTGTGAAGGCAATATGTACCACGAGCACACCGTAACTAATGAAGCAATCTATAAGATAGCTGTAGAAATACAAACAGATTTAATAGCAATTACAGAAAACTAAAAAAAAGGAGTTATCAAAAATTATTTGATAACTCCTTTTTTTTTACATTTCCTTCTTCACCTTATTTCTGATCTTCTGGAAGTAATAATCCACAAGCCGTGAACCATCTTCATCATCAGCCATAAAATAGAATTTAGCCATGCGACCCCAGTCAGTATTGCTCATGTCTTTTCCACTTTCTTTAAGCGGAACAGCACAATCATAATACTGAATATGCATTGCCACACGGAACATTTCAGGCGTGAACGGCATTTGTTCAAACCTAATATCCAGTTTAGAAGCTACATTGTTTGTATCTTCCAGGCTCCACTTTGCACCGTGTTCTTCGCCCTGGTAAAGCATATCAATCAGCTGATCGCATTTTTCAGGAGTAAGTTCATCTCCGTAAACTTCGCGATAAACCTCTTCGTACACATCAACTTCTGGCATCTTATTACGCAAGCCTTTATCCAAAATAGCCATAACCTTTTTACGGTCAACGCCTTCTTCACGCATTGCATCATCAGCAAGAATTTCAATATCTAACATCATAAAATCACCTTTTAAAAAGTCTCTTTAATCCTTTTCTGTTATCATCAGAAACAGTATATTGAACATCAGATAAAACAGGCAGATTTTGAGCTTCCTGAATCGCGTTATTTTCTTCCTGCACGTACTCTTCTACAGGATTTTCGCTATCTGGAACAGTCAAAATTTCATTTTCTGCAGATTCTTCAGGTTCAATCGGTTTAGATTCCTGGATAACTTGAGGAATAGGATTATTTACAACAGTTCCTCCAGATGGAACAGAAAAACCTCTTCTGCATCCAAAAGGACAAACCGAACAAACTTGAATACACGCAAACTGCATCAGCATTCACACCACGGAAAATTCGTAAGCTGCAAATGAGCTTCAGTTGCTCCATTGGTAGCATAATAAGCATGAAGATTTTTGCGTGTTTTAATCGAAACACCAAGCAATTTATTTCCATACTTATCATAAACAGGAACATTTGCACCGTTTACAACAACAAAAACAGGCAAAGCCGCACCTGTAGAAGGAGCACCAACTTTGAAAATCAAACTGATTTTTTCTTTATCTACAGCAGTTACCGTTGAATCAGGAGTTGCAACAAGGAAAGTATTTCCAGCATCAGGAGCAACAGATCCGATAATTGCACGAGTAACCGCACCACAACAAGGACAAGCCATTTTTAATACCTCTCAAAAATCAAGCTTCAACTGCCGAGAAAAACTCGGTAATTGAAGCCGAAAATCTCACGCCATACAGACGGAATTACCAGTTGGAACCATTGCAGGCACAACCACAGCCAGCATAAGGCATATAACGGCCAAGATTGTTAAGAAGGTATCTTGACTGTTCACCCTGAGCAAGTGCAAGCTGAGCAGACTGAAGCTCATTGTTAAGAGCCGCATTCCTGTCTCTAAGATCCTGGATCTGCTGTTGGATCATAAGAGCGCGTGTCTTCTCGCCGTCTTCATGAATTGCAGTAGTGATAGCGCAAGTGTTCTTTGCGTTCTCATAGCGTACTGCATCAATATTACGGTTAGTTTCACAGCAACACTGCTGAGAAGCAAAACGATTTTCTGCAATACCCATATTTACAGAATTGAATCCACAACAGAGCTTGTCAGAAATCTTTGCGCCAGCATCCTGGACCATAAGACCAACATTTCCAATAGTTTCACGAACATTGGAAATATCGCGCTGCATAGTCTGATTGTTAAGCCCGTCAGTAAGTTCTGCACGAGTCAAAGCACCCTGTGCAGCTGCATTGTAGCCATAACCATCAGGCGCAAGCAAACGCAAGAAAATAAGATACATAAAAGGATTGTTCATCCAGTTATTCCAACCGCCTCCATTCATAAGGCAAACATCGCTCGCTGTCATCTCCGACATGAAGCACCTCCTTAAAAAATTGCGTAAATACGCATTTTTTCTGATTTTATTTCTTCAAGGATCTAATCATCCTCAAACCTTCATTTATTTGCTGTTCGCTGATACCCTGCCTTCTGGCAAGCTCCACAGCATCATTTAATTGAGTTTCAGATAAATTCTTAAACCCATCCTGAACCGCCCTCAAAGACATACTTCCAGCAGGTTTATTCCTATTATTCATCATTTGCGCAACATTCATTTTTCCCGTCCCTTCTGGTCACTTTCCGTCCCTTTTTGCCCCTGAATAAACTGAGACAACATCGACTCCATACCAGCAAGCCTTTTGTTCAAAGATTCAATCTCCTGCTGATTATTCTCAGCAATAACATTTGAATCTGCAGGAAGCGGAATTTCTTCATAACGAAACCGCTTCAAAGTCTGCATTCCGTGAGCATCAATATCTTTCCAGTAAAATTCTTGCTTATTGTTGTCAAAAAGCAAGCCAACCTTTCCCGCCGGAATCTGAAAATCCTTCACCGCCTGAAAGCCGGACAGCGACTCATAAATAACATTAGGATTTCCCATATTCATTCCAAACTGAGGAAGCGGAAAATTAAAATTATTAATACCAGGCATAAATGAATTATTCATGATTCAAATATAAACCCAGATAAATTTTTAATTTGGTAAAAAAATAATAAAAAAATAAACTTTTTTTGAATTACTATTGACAATTCAACATAAAAGATATATATTAATAACCATAAGGCAGGAACGACAGCCTGCAAGGAGTAAAATTATGACAACATACAACACTTTATTAAACGCTTACGAATGTTCAACAATGAACAACAACCTTTTTGAAAAGGCTGTAAAATCACTTTCAACATCATCATACAACGATGGTGCAAATACAACATATAACTTTGCAGACGGTTCAAGTCTTGATTGTGATAGCTTGAATCCTTTTAAATTAAATTATGCTACTTTTGTTTCTGCAGATTTAAGTCTTGTTTCTGAACTTAAAAAAATCGCATAAATAACACGAGGCCTTCAGGCCTCAAGGAGCAAACAATGAGAAAATTATATTATTCATGCGGCTTTGGATTTAAAACATTAGATTTAGAAGAAGCAAAAAATATTGTCTACATAAAAATTTCGATCTAATTCATATCATTAATGATGATCTTAAAGAAGTTGGCTGTTTTTCTTATGATAAAAAAAATCATATCTGGAAAAGAGAATATTATTAAATCACTCTAACCATCTTCTCCCTCATTGCGTGCAACTCCTTGGTAATCACACCAGGACACACGCAGAGGGAATCAGCAATAAATCCGCAGTCCTTCCCCTGAACATAATACAATTCAAAAATCTTCAACTGGCGGTCAGAAAAAAGCACCTTCTTTTTAAGTTCTTCTATTTTACTTTTATCCGCAAACCTAAAATAAGAATTTATTAATTTTACTTTGTCGAATTTCACAAAAAAAATTATAAACAAATAACCCCTCAAACTCACGGGATTACATTCTAACTTTCTGGGAATAAAGATGGGAACAATTCAGGAAGCCTTTCCTCCAATGAATACATAGAAATAAGCTCCGCTTTAGTTCTGCATCCGTTTCTGAGCATTGCAGCTTCAATGTAATCCGTTTTAGTGTTCTTAGAAACACCTTCAACTTCCTTGATCATCTTCCCTTCAGCAAGCTGAGCAATAACAACTCTTTCACCTTCAGTAAGCTCCAAACGCTTCATATTTGCCCTCAAATCTTCGCGCAGAGAGGCTTTTATATCGTTTTCGATAGTTTTCTCAACTACTTCTTTTAAATCGTTTGTAGCGCGTTCTAGGGCCTCTTTTTCAATCTTTTTCTTTACAACTTCTGCAGCAACATAAAACACCACACAAAAATCAAAATGCGCCAGAAGATGCCATACAGATTTTGAATGCCTGAAGCAAACAAGAAAAATCTCCAAGGCATAAACAATCATCATAGGCACCTTCCATTTCGGAAACCACCACGCAAGCCCAATAATAATAAACCAAGCAGAAAGATTTATAAAAGTAATATCCTGAACACCACCAAAACTATAGAGCATATACAAAGCCGGAATAAACCGCCGCCCAGAAAAGAAAACAACAATAATATAAAACAAGAAAAAAGACGCATAAACCAGCGGAACAATAAGATCAGAATCAAAATAAAAATATCCCATGCACAAGCACAGGATAATATTTAATATACAACTCCCCCACTGTACATTATCAGATATAAATTCACCAATTCTATTTTTTATATAATTAAAAGTATACATTTTCTCTCTTCATAACTATTTATAATTACCATTAATTATATAAACACTTTTATATATTTTGCAAGTTATATATAATTAACATAAAGGTTTTCCATATTTTATGTTATTTCTTTTCAAAAAATTAACAAGTGTAACATTCATAACCTTCAATTCTTTAGCAAGGGAATTTATTGATTGTTTTTCTTTAATTCTTCTCTGTATATATCGTTTTTTCTTATCAAGTTTATAATTCTTATGTTTAACTCCCTTAATACTTCCAATCTGCTTTCCCTGTTTTCTTACCCTTTCTAATCCCATCTTTGTTCTTTCAGAAATTAAAGTTCTTTCTATTTGAGCTGATAGACTAAAAGCAAATGCAAGGACTTGAGATTGCACATTATCACCTAACTCATAATTTTCTTTTATCGCATAAACTTTGACATTCTTTTTTAACAAAATATTAAGAATTTCAAATATCATTGTTATTGATCTGCCAAGTCTGGATAACTCCGTAACAATAAGCACATCTCCACTTTGCACTATATCTATAAGTTTCCCCAATTCTCTTTTTTCATAATTTTTAGTTCCGGAAACATTCTCAGATATATATTTGACTTTTGTGAGCCTATGATCTCTGCAATATTGCCTAATGGTAATTTTTTGATTTTCAGTTGTTTGATTTTCAGTTGATACTCTAATGTATGCGTAATTCATTTAATTGCTCCTTTCTAATATTATACACTATTCTCGAACGGTTTTTTTACACAATACTCAAAGGTTAATCAGTTATTCATACATGAAACTCAATATTCTTTTCCTTTGTTTATTGCTGTGAGTGATGCCACAGTTAATTTGACTATCAATAGTACTTCTGACATTTTCACCAACAGAAGTATTCATGGAGATGTAATAAATAGTAATTTAATAATAATGATTCACACCAATGGTGGAGGTAATTATACTGGCAAGGTTTCTTATATTGTGAACGGTTATTAATATCCTATAGCCTGCCACAGGATATTAAAGTTATCAGAACTATAGCCGGCATAATTAAACATAA
Organism: Treponema sp.; assembly: GCA_016297805.1. Lineage (GTDB taxonomy): Bacteria > Spirochaetota > Spirochaetia > Treponematales > Treponemataceae > Treponema_D. The sequence goes on from JAEDFX010000006.1 coordinate 18,303, forward strand.
ATATATTTACCTGGGTAGTAGAAATACTTCCAAAACATGCAAAGAATGTACCATCAAAAACATCTACACTACCTGTAATATTTGGAACACTTTCAAATTGTATTTGAAATTTTTTTGTTCCTCTTTTATTTTTTCCATTTTGTGTAATATAGCCGTTCGTCATAAAAGGCCAACGGCTATATTACTCAATACGGTAAAACAAATAATGATTACTTTATTCGTAAATGTTCTCAGTCTTTTGAAATTTTTACCACAGAAGAAGTTGTTGTAGGAAGGTGGATAGACGGAAAGCTGATTTATAGGAAAGCTGGAAGAGTTGCTTCTATGGCAGCTGGATATGTAGTTATTGACCCTATTTTAACTAGTTCATATATTGATTCTGTAGTAGCAATGAATGCTACTGGAATGTATGGTAATGAGATAATTCAATTTGGTGGCTATGGCGGTGTAAATCCTCGTGCTTGTTTAGGTGTGCATACTAGTGGATTTAGAAAGCTTGATGGTTCTCCAGCAACTACTAACTTTAACTGGTGGATTGAATACACCAAAACAACAAACTAATCCATTGTACTATAGCCGTTGCCGTTTTAAGACGAACGGCTATATTGTACAACGTTCAATTTCTGCTGCGGCTCAATATACAGCTAATTTCTATGTAAAATTCACAACTACAAAATATGCTGTTACACCTGCTGATGGAGATTGTTCTAACTATGGTTCCTGGTTTGGATATGCTTGGGGTTTAAGTACATCAGCTAAGACTATAAGTTCTGTTTATATTGGTAAATATGCAGCAGCAAATAATTATGGTGGATGGTATGGTATCCCTGTAATTATTATATTTTCTGGCTATTAATAACCACGAATTACAAAGGCTGTTATTGCTGCTCTTGTATCCGAGTTATAGCCGTTCTGATTTTGACAAGTGAAATCATTCATTGTTGAAACACGAACCATAGAGGTGGTAGCTCCATATGTATTATCCATTATTGTGGCGTTAATCATTGGTACTGCTAATAAATATTTAATTAAATATTCAAACTTTGTAATGCCACAGTTTGCACGAATCCGTTGTACAATATAGCCGTTCGCTAAAACTGTATAACCTTCTGTGTCGTTGCTCCAGTTTTCAAGCTCTGGGTTGCCCATAATTACCCAGTCGGTTCCGTCGTACATCAATTCAAGTGTGGTGTAAGGCTGCCACATCTCGTCTGTGTATTCTGTTGCGCCACGCCATTTTCCGCTGTGCACAGGTGGTGCTATTTTCTGTCCTGCCTTTACTGCCTTGATTGCTTTTGCGCCTGTAAATGTAGAACCATCATATGAAACATTGAGTGTTGGGTTTGCTGCGCTGTTTGCGTTTGCAAACAAAACACGAACTACGGCACCTGCTTCCAAAACAAAGCCGTTTATATTTACTTCTTTGTTCTGTACTGTTGCTTCTGTATTACAGATTGCGCCGTATGCTATTCCTGTTGCAGCCTTTGCCTGGATAGGTGCTGTACTTGTTTTGCTTCCCTGGGCTACCGGTGCCAAGTTTGGAACATTACCGAGTCCTATCTGTCCCTTTGTTACCTGGTGTGGGTTGTTTGTGTCTTCTTTATGTGCACTTAGTTCTCTTTTCGTTCCCTCTACTAATTCATCAACATACGCTATCGTGTTGTCAACATCAACCTTTCTTGCCGCATCCTCATTATTTACTGGGGCTCCAAATTTTGCACGCCCAAATTCATCACGACTAACAATTTGTCCTGCCGCAGCTTCACTTGTCGCCCCATGCACACCATCAGTCAATCCTCGCTTGTCTGCATGAGCCTTAACTTTATCATCAGTGTATTTTGTAACAGAATCAACAAACTGCGACTTTTTCTGCGTATCTGCCTGACCGCTTATTCCATCCCTGTTACCGTAAGCCTTCTCATACATGGCAATATGAGCCGCATTCACATCGTTCATAAACTCCGCAAGAAGAGGAGTACCATCATAACTTTCAGAAGAAGAAGCATTAACTGCCTTTCCTTCAGGATAATTTTCATCTGTTTCATCCGTGTAGTCTGAATAATTCTGATTTAATTTAAGCATTTTTTACACCCCTTCGCGAACGTGTCGCATCATAATTTTCTTTCCATTCAATAAAAACAATAACACCTGTATGTACAGGCTTCATTTTCAAAATCAAATATTCAATGTATGACTTCCACTTAGCGTCAACAGTCATCTTCTGGCAATAAATAATTTCTTGTCGCTTATTTCGCACAACATCTTTAGCAACAAAAAAATAATTCTCCCAGTAATGCTTATCAACAGGGATGTCATAAGTCTGTTCGCTGTCATTACGAATAACTGCAGGAACAAAATTTTCATCCCCTACCTTAAATCCGCATGACAGCTTCTTATTCCCACATACAGACCATGTTTGCCCACACATACAGCTAAGAACAGCATTAGCATCCCGGGGGTTCTTTACAGGATTATTTTCAAAAACCTTAATCTCCGGAATGACACTCTGCAATACGCTTTGAATATAATCCAAAGACTGCCCGCCACAATTTGCCTTCCACAGTGATTTCAGAATTCCGACTCGGTTTTCTCCATACTGTTCGCTTGCAAACAAAACAGCAAACTGATTTTCCCATTCATCAAAAGCCCTTGTAGTCTCAGGAAACAAATCCAGAAAAACTTTCTCCGTTTCCGTTTTTGCATCTTCAGGAAGAACGCTTAAACCGCGGATAAACTTTTTTAGCTTCGTTTCAAAAACAAGCTCAAACGACTTAACACGAGGAAAAAGTAGCTTAAAAACCTTAAAAAAACTCATACTTCAACTCCGTTAACATAAAGCTTTTCAAGTTTCGCAAGTTCACCCTTACCCAGAGTGTAATCAGTAATAATCTCTCCGTTCTTTTCAAGCCTGATTTTCTCAAAATATCCATTAACACCTTCAGCAATGTCATTAGCAATTGAAGTAAGATTAACGGCAGAAATTCTGTCTGCACGGTTATTATCAACAGAAAGACCGCGGACAAAAGGCTCACGCTCCAGAAAGTAAGAATCAAAATTAGTTTTGCAGCTGCTCTTGAAGCTGTCAATTTCATTCCCCTCAAAATCATCAACATAAACCGTAAAACCGGAAATCGAACAGGCACGAATATTGGCATAACTTCCATCATTCGCCGGGTCCAGAACCGCAGTAACAGGTTTTCTGCCCTCTCCAGTTACTGGATCATAAGAACAAGCCTCGCCAACTTCCTTAAGCATTCCAGGAGTTGCAATTCTGGTTTCATCGTCAGAAACAACATAAATCAAAACACCTGCAGCAGAATCATCATCCTTGTATATATAAGTCTGAAGAACCCCCGAAACATCGCTCGCCCACTTCGTGTAGTCAACAAGCGCACCGCCCTGAGGCTGAACCTGCCAGCGTGACTTAACTCTAGAACGGTAACTGCTTTCACTTTCTTCATCTACCGCCTTGTCAGTAACTTCAGAAACAACAGCCTTTTTCCCGATGTTGAAATAAGGAGAAGCAACATTCAGCTCATCATCAACTTCAATATTCCCGACAATACCGCTTTCAGCACATTTAACAGCAATTTCCTCAAATGGATTTTTCAGAAGAACAGTCTCGTTTGTAATGTAAATCAACCCAGTTGCAGGATCAACAAATTGCGTTCCCTGGTCAAGATAAGTATTAACGCTTGCAACCTCAACCTTAATCTTTCCCTGCCACTGAGTAGCACCTTCAGGCTCACCGATTCCCACAAGATTTCCCCACATTACAAGGGGACGTATTTTTCTGCCCAAGATTTCAACTTCATCAAAACTGGCAGTGTCAACAAACATCTGCAGAAAAATCCACGCCTGTTGCTTGTAAAGCGTAATAAAAACAGCAGAAAGAACCTTTGCAAGAACACGAATAAAAGACTTAGGAAGAAGCCTGAATTTTGTATTCAATTCAGCTTCAATTCCAGAAATTATCAGATTGTTTACCTGCTCAATAGTTTTATTTTCAAACGCCATTTTTCACCGTCTCCCACTGAAGGGCATATTTCCCCGATTCAATAATTTCTCCGGATTTCTCAATCCTCACGTTAAGCTGAATCCTGTTGTTTCCCTCGTCCAAAAGCTCCACTTCCACAGAATCCGCAATGTCATCGTCAAGAAACCACTTCAAGTCTTCCTTTGCCTTATCCTGTGCAATCTTCAGATTCTTACTGTTCAACGGCACAGAACGAACAAAAGACATAAAGCGAGAAACAAGCTTCTCATTCTCAGAAACACCTTCAAGCCTGTTCCCCCACCATGTATCACCAGAAGCAACCTCACCGCCATCGTCTTTATTCCCACCAAAAAGCGACAGATAAACCGCCGTGCGAAAACCGCCATCAGGAATCACAAGCCCATTGATAACAGAAATTTCACCGCCGTCTTCAGTGTCAAAAAGCAAAACATCACCGCCAAATTCTTCCGTCATCACCCAATCTCCACAGTCTTAGAACCGCTGGTAATTTTCCCCTGCAGCTTAATCGGCATAACATTCATCGTTCCAACCGCGGGCGCACCACTTCCACCACTAACAGCAACAACAACAGTTTGAGCAGGAATTTCCACTTCCACCGTATCATCCACGCGGGCTGCAGCAGAACCACCGCCCTGAATAGTTATCTTTTCACCGTCAAAAGAAATAGGTTTTTCAGTTTCAATGGAAATTGAACCGTCATTATGCAAATAAATCTTAGAAGTCACATTCCCATTCCCATCACGTCCATAAATAATCTTTTCGCCCGGTTTAGCCCCCTGCGACTTGGCAAGCACACCAACAGAAGCCATATTTCCAGTCCCTTCAACTTCCATCAAAGCAACAAGATCATCTTTCAAGGGAGGGGCATCTTCACCGCTCGGCGCAAACTGATCACAAAACTTGTTTTCGCCATAATGAGCTTCAACAGTCTGCACAATCTCTTCATAGTCCCCGGTTTCAGTCTTTACAACAGTAGCAAGTACACCCATTACTCTTTCTCCCACGGCAACTTTTCAGGAATAGTTCCGTTGATTGAATCCGGCAACATCAATTTAAAAGTCGTCTGCACACCTTCACTGTCAGACCGCTTTATTTCTATTTCCTGAACTTGAAATTTAGTTTCCCTGTAAATCATTGCACTTGGAGCATAGACAGAAACCGACATACCTTTAGAGAACAAATCGCCATCTTTGTCCTCACATCCGTAAACAGTCAATTCATAAGAACAGCAGTTCACAAACATCTGCCCGGCCTTTGCCTTAACCGCCTTTTCAAGCTCCGTTTTCCCTTTTACATCCTCACACACAAAAGAAGTAGGACGGAAAACACCCTTAGAAGTCAAAAGTTTGTTCTCATAGGTAAACTGCAAGGCTCTCTGACCTTTTTCAGTTTTCGTGAACCCAGTCAAATGGGAAAACATTTCCTGCTGCTTGAATGAAACCTTGCAGGAAACAAAAGGACTTTCCCCTTCCTTAAATACAACTCTCGTAGACTCTTCAGGAACTTTCCAGAAAACAAGATTTCCGTTCGTATCATTCGTGAAGACAAAATTCCTCTGCTCCGCAAGCTTCTTCAAAAACTCAAGAATCTTTGTCCCAATAGAATACTCAACCTTATCAAGTGCCGCCCCGGGATCTTCAGAAAACAAAACCTTAACGCCAAAAGGCGCACAAACATCTTCAGCAATCTGCTTCAGTGTCATACCGTTGTAACTCGGCGGATATTTAGTCACTGGAATACAACAGTCATTAAGAACACCACAAATCGGATAGCCCTGAATATTAATAGTTCGAGAATCAGGCGAAACCTCTGGAGCAGAAGTCAGAAGTCTGCCCAAAAACAAAAGTTTGCGCTTAAAATAAACTGCACATTCCTTAAAAGTAAACGGCTGCAAAACCTTACCCAGATTCTCATCATCTTCCCAAGGAGCAGAAAAAGAAAAAGCATCAAGGGAGTCCATGGACATCTTAACAGTATATCCGGTAAAACCGCCGTACAACTTCCCGTCAATAAAGATAGAAAATTCATCTTCCGCAGCATCTTCAGGATTGATTGACTTTGAAATCAATTCAGGAGTTTTTTCTACAACTTTTGCAGGCTCTTCAACATCCGCAGGGATTACAAGAACGTCACCAACATAAAGAAGCGGAACACCATCGAAAGAAGTTTTTCTGCCCGTAAGCTGAGGATTAGCAGCAAGAATTTTTCGCCAGTTCTTATAAGTTCCGTATTCTTTTGTAGACACCTTAACCAGAGTGTCACCCGATTTGACTGTGTAACTCCTAGACATAATAAGCCACCTCACGTCCCATCGGGATTACTTCGATTTCGTTATAATTCAAGTTATTGTCAACAATGAATTCATCAAGTCTATTAAGGTTGCCGTAAAGTTCATAAACAAGCTCTACAATCTGCCTGTCTTCCCCAAGAATAATTGATTTTCTGCTCGGCAAAGAAAAAGAACTGTCAATAATATGCTGAATGGAATTAGACACCACATCTCGCATGGAGTCATACCCTTCTCCAGTCTCAACAAAATAATCTTTATCAACATTTTTCTCTTCGTATTCAATTACTTCATCATACAGCTCTGCAATGTCTGTAGCAGCCTTTACCGCTTCTTCACGGCTCTTAAAAGAAACACTTGAACTAGAATCAGTAACAGCAACACCACCAGCAACAGCAGTCACAAGACTGTTAAGCATAAGACGAGTAGCCGCCCACTGATTTTTTGCATTTGTTAAGTTTGCCGGATTGTTCTTGAAATCTGAAATAATCTCACGGATAGCAGAAGCATAAGCCTCAATTTTTTCACCGGCAGTAATCAAAGTAGTAGCCGGAAGCCTGATAAGTTTAACAGTTTGAATTGCTACATCATCAGCAGCAGTAACAAGACTATCAATTGAATTAAACAATTCAAACTGAATGTTTTCCCATTTTGCAGCAATATTTTTTTCAGCCCTTGCAATCTTCTCAAGAGAATCTGTTGCAATCCTAAGGCCTTTCTTGAACATATTTGCTGCCCAGATAGCATCCTGAATTCTGTCAGAAACAAAATCTTTCACATATTCCAGGGTTGATTTTTTCTCAAAATTTTCAACATCGGATTTTATTTCGTCAACAGAAACAATTTCAGAATTGATTACAGAAACGTCAATTAAAGTTTCTGCAAAAGTGACACTAACAGAAGACACATTGATGCCGGAAACAACATCATCAGAATGAGAAATAGAACCAGTAGGAACAACCTTATGCACCCCATACAAAGGATGCACAAGCTCACCATAACCGCGCTCTTTCAGACCTTCCTCAAATTCATTAGCTTTAATCAGACAGTTAAAACCATAGAATTTACAGGAGAAAGAAAATTTTCTGCCACCAAGCCCAAGAGGAACAACAAGCGCACCATCCCTATCCGGGAAAGTGAAAGTAGCAGTCTTTAGATCAGTTTCACTGCTTAAATTTGAGTCGTATTCAAAATAGAATTTTTTTCCGCTTGGAGAAGTATAACAAGCTTCTCTAAGGTCATAGGTGCTGGCCATAATCATATTATGAACCAGCATTATTTTTTCTGCTATTTACTACTTCCAGGAAGCAGAAGAAACACTCTGAACAGTAACATTCGGAGCGTTACCGCTTGCAGTACCCTTAAGACCTTTATCAAGCGTAACAGTAACCTCTGTTGAAGTATTGTTGTTGTTTTCTGTCACACTATAAGCCGTCCTCTCCCCCTGAGTAACAGGAGCCGTAACATCAGAATTTTCAACCGCACCAAAACCAGTTAGGGCCTTTGCCCTAAATTCTGCCAAACCATTGGCCTTATCAGCGAAAAAATCTCCTACTCCTGGAATTTTGCTCAACAATTCAAAAATCTTCTGAATAGGTGCTAATACTGCACTAAGTATAGTTCCACCAAGAGTCTTTATCCCCGCAATAAATCCCCCTTCAGAAAAAGCCTTTTTAATGTTATCAAAATTGTGCACAATCTCAACGATCATATTAACAATCGTTCCAACAGGTCCCAATAATGCAGTAAGCAACGGCCTAAACTGAAGGAAAAAAGCTTTTACTTTTTCAAACGCATTCAACAATCCATCCCATATAATAGAGGCAATATTTTTTATCCATTCCCAAACTGCAATCATTGCAGCCTTCACTTTATCCCAGTTCTTAACCAGTGCAATTATCCCCAGTATTAACGCTGCTATTGCTGTAATTATTAACCCAATCGGATTTGCTGCCATAATTACATTCAATGCCGCCTGAGCAATAGACATACCTTGTGTTGCAGCTTGAACAGCCCTGATCGCAGTAAAAAATGCCATCATCTTTTCAACAACTAGAGAGGCAATAATAGCAACTTTATAAGCTCCCCAGGCAAGCACAAGCACCCCTATTACATCCCGAATTTTCCATAACGTCTCAACAAATCCAATCAGCCCTTCCACAATCCCCGGAATTGCCTGCATAATCTTAGTCAAAGCCCCCGCAATTGGAGCAACATCAAAATTCTGAACATAAGTAATGAGATTCTGGAGAGCATCTTTTGCCCCACCCACTTCAAAGGCTTTACCCAAAGAAATCTGCTTATCCTTCCATGCAGATTTTAATTGCTCAATCATTCCGGCAAAAGACTTCATTTGTGCATTAGCCATAGTTTCAGCAGCACCACCTGCATTATATAGTTCATTTTTAAACTTGCTTAATTCATCCGTTCCAGCACTCATAAGAACCTGGAACGAACCAATCGCACGGGCTCCAAAAATATCGGTAAGAAGTTTTGCTTTCTTTTCATCCGCAACACCATCAAGACTCTTCTCAAATTGCTTCATAATATCAATGAACGGCAACATCTTACCATGAGAATCAAAAACATTAATTCCAAGTTCACCTAGCGCATCAGCACCAGCCTTAGCAGGAGCAGAAAGCCTAAGCATAATGTTTCTCAAAGCCGTTCCAGCCTCAGCTCCCTTAATACCACTATTAGCAAGCGTTCCAATAGCAGCAGAGAAAGTCTCAATGTCACCACCCAAAGCCGTAAATTGTGGCGCACCACTCTTAACAGCCTCAAACCACATACTCATATCAGTATTAGACATATTGGTAGTACGTGCTACAACATCAGCAATTCTATTCATATTAGCACCAATCTGTTCCTGGTCTTCAGAAACAAGATTAAAAGCACCCATTGCATCTGTTGCCATATCAACAGCAGATGTCAGATCTAATCCAACAGAAGCCGCCAGATTAGTTGTTCCCATCAGCATTCCCATAGCCTGTTCAGAAGTCAATCCCGCCATTGCCATCTTATCAAGCGCACCAGCCGCATCAGTTGCACTAAACTTAGTAGCAGCCCCTACTTCACGAGCCTTAGTCTGCATAAGTTCAAGAGTCTCATTATAAGATTCAGAAGTTACATCCAGATCCTTAAACTTAGTTCCAGCCTTTGTCACAGCATCTTCAAATTCAACATAAGTCTTAACAGAATCAACAACAGTCTTTCCGGCAAGAGCCACCCCCGCAACGGCAGCAACACCAGCCATTGCCTTCATTGCCCTTCCTGCCGCCTGAATCTGCATTTCTGTTTTTCTCATATCAGCAGAAACTTTCTTAGCCATAACAGAAGAACTGCCCGCAATGCTTTTCATCGGGTCCGAAAAATTGTCAATCATTTTGAAAATCGTTGAAATTTCGTATCTACTTGCCATTTTTCTTCTTGCTCTCCTTAGCCTGTTTCTGAATCTGAATTAAACCGTCAATAAGTGCATCATAAAAAAAATGTACCTGAAAGATAGTCAGCTCCCACGGAATAATCGGAATATGATAATCCATGTAAATCTGCCTGATCATAACAGGTACACCTTCAATAGCCGTAACTTTTTTACGGCAACCGTTACACGCAATTTCGACGGTTATATAGATAAAAAAAGCTGTACCACAGCCTTAAAGAATGAATAATCGCGAATATCAAGCTTAGGGAAAATTCCTACATCAAGTCCTGTCATTCCGCTCATAGCACCATTAAGACGGTGAACATTCTGAGTTTCCTTATAACCATCCATTCCAGAATAAATCTTTCCAGATGGAATACCAATCTTAACAGTCTTTCCAATCAATCCTTCTGCCTCAGCACAAGATTTGATCGTATATTCCAATGAATTACCATCAACAACACAGCGACCATCAACAATCGCCTTAATGATAGGAGCCTTCAAACGTTCAAAGTCAGCCTTTTCTTCTGTGTTCATGCCATCCATATCATATTCAATACCCAGTGCATCAGCCCAATTTTCAAAATCTTTATTTGCAACCTCTTTTGAGATTTTTGCCTTTGTTTCAATATTTTCCATCTGTAACTCCATTTTTCAACTTTCTTCTAAAACAAAGGGGCTTTCGCCCCTACAATTGGAGTTACACCATGGCTGGTGCAACTCCATTTTTTTCATAAATTAAAGCTCTTCAATGTCGCCTTCAAGGTTAAGTTCAATTGTTCCCTCGCTTTCATCGCAAGCAAGTTCATCAATAATCTGAACCTCACCAGAAATTACAACACCAGAAACTTTAGTTGCAGTAATTGCAATTAAACCATCCCCATCCTGAAGGCTCTGCAAAAACTGTTTGTCCTGCTTCATGTCATCAACAATGACATTCAACCCGGTAATATGCCCTGGATGCCATTCTTTCTTGTTATGGAAAGAACCGTCACCATGCATAATAGTCTCATTTGTTTTGCCCTTGAGCAAAGTCTCAACTGAATCATCAGCTTTCGTTGCAAAACGGCGACCACCGATTACAATAGATTCAAAAGCACCTGTTGCCATCTTTTACCTCCTATTTTCCAACGTAAAAGCCAAAATAAATGTCAGTTGAAGTAACTTCAACATTACCAGACAACTTAACAGGGAAAGTAACGTTCAAGCGTTTTGGATTTTCGCTGTCAATTGCAACTTCAAGCCCATTCTTTGTTGTTTCAACATCCTGAATAATTGCTTTATCAGCAAGAGATTTCGCAAGATTCAGGAACCAAGTCTTAACAGTCTTAGGTTGAATTGCAGTTTTGTTGCTTGTTACAGTTGAATCTTCAACAAGTGGAGCCCCCTTCAATTCATCTGCTTCCATGATAAGGCGAACATTATAGATAATGTTCTCAAGCTTAATCATGTCACAAACATAACGACGGCTTGGATAGTTACCTTCACTTGCAGGATGATACATCGTAACAATATCGTTAAGCTCAGCAACATTTCCTGACTTAATGTTTGTTGATGAGCCTTTCTTAACAGAAGCGTCACGAGTTCCGTAATTTTCTTGCAATGAATCATCCCCTGCTTCAAGCCCTTCAAGAAGCCCCTTGTAACCCTGTGGAGGGTTATCGTTAGCAGTTGTCAGAATGTCATTGACCATTGCTTTAGCCGCAACAACATAAGGCAATTCTGGAGAACCAACAGAAACAACAAGAGCGTTGATAAAGTCGTTTTCACGAGCATTTGTCAAAGCAGTTCTTGTTGCATAATCATCTGTACAACCCCAGAAACAAAGCAAAGGTTTCTTTTCCAAATCTTCCCAGCGGTTTTTACCATAGATCATGACAGTATCAAGTCTGTCTGTATTCTTGTAATCGAAACAAGGAAGAATGGCAGTTTCCCATATTTCCCCGATTTTATCCAAAGCAGGAGTAACATCAGGATCTTTAACCCCATTAGCAAGCTGTGTAACTGTAAATGTAAGACCATTAACAGCACATTCAATTCTTGTCTTAATAAGGTTTCCAACCTCTCCGGCAGCCTTTGAAGTCAAAGTCAAAGCATCATCGCCATTTGCAGCAGTAACAGGCATTGCAAGAACACCGTCAATTCCGTCTTTGATTTTTGCAAAGATTTCTGTTTTTGTGTCCCCGCTGGCAATAGCAATAGTTGCTTTCTGACCGCCGATTACAATTTTAGCAGAACCTGCTTCTGTTGCAGTTCCTTCAATTTCGATTTTTCCACTTGCCTGAACAGCACCGCTTCCTTCAGCCAAAGGATAAAAAGTTACAGGGAACCCGGCACCTTTTCCAACAAGTGGAAAAAGCTGTAACGCAGCAAGGTAAAGTGGTGAACCGTAACCATACTTGTCACCAATTTCCGAAGCATTACCCTGGCACTCATACTTTTCCGTAGTATAAGTTACCCCATGATTACCAACACCAATAACGGCAAGTCGCTGCTGCAACATCTGCACGTTTCCAGTGTTGAAATTCTTAAACTTCACCGCAACACCAGTTACGCGTGAAATTGCAGAAGGTGAAACACTCATTATTAAAACTCCTCTTTAATATTTCCAACAACTTGACCGTTTTCGTCGCTGATAACCACAGGAAAAATAGTCAAACCCGGTCCCATAGTCTGTGGAGAATTCTGATCATAAGTAATTTCTACAACCAGTCTCACAACAGCAACTTTAACAGCAGAATTTTCCATGCCAGACGGATAACCGCCTGTCATAGAATTAATTCTTACTTTGCTCACAACTCCGCGCAAAAAAAGATAAGTGTATTGATCACTTTCCAGAATTGCACGAATACATCTTGCAAGCTTCCACGCCTTGATTATCGCCGTACGACCAGCAAACTTTCCGCTGGTATTGCCCACTTGATAGCAGTCCAAATTAAGCGAAGCAACACGGTTAGAAGTGTTAACACTCGCTCCGCCATCTCGTCTAACATTATCAACAGAAACATTCACAATCGGGAAAAGGTCATTGTCCCCACCCGCCTGCAACGGCTCATCGTTTTCAACCAAAACCGTTGTCAAATAATCGTCAGCAACAGGATCATCATCAGCAACAGCAAGGTCATACTGATTTCTCATCTCAGAAAAAATAATTGCAGAAATCTGATCACGAATTACTTCGATGTTATCAGGAAGATTCAATCTTTCATTTATTTCAGCCATTATTCTTTCTCCAAATCAAAACTAAGCCAAACCCTGCCAATGCCCAAAGTCCTGTCAGGCTCACACCTTGTAACAAAAGCATTCCATCGCTTACCGCTCAAGTCCACCCAGCCACAAGCCCATCCCCTGTTCGGTATCATATATTGTCCAGACTCACTAACCATTGAAGAAAGTCTCCATGTAGCCTGAACCACACGAGTAGAAATCTGATTCCCATCCGTGTCATACCCAAAACCAATATCACCCACCCTGCCGAAAACTTTGTGTTCATTTTCTTTAAGGTCAGTGAAAGTGATTTCCACGCCCTCGCCAAAATTTTCCAAAGTCATAGCAAGGTCTTTTTCGGCAAGAACGCGCAAATTCATTTATTCCGCCTTTGCAGATTTTGAAGATTTCTTTGAAACAGGTTTTCTTCAGTTTCAGTGTTTTCTTCAACAGCAGGGGCATCATCAGCCTCTGTCTTCTTTTCTTCTACAGTTTCTTTTTTGTCAGAAACCTGAAGAATCTTTTTTTCAGAAAGCAATTTTGAAAAATAAACTTTATCCGCAAAAACACTTTCTGAAATTTCATCACCGGCAGAATAAATATGTCCATTAGCAGTAAAGGCATAGCCTTCAGCAACAACATACTTTTTCATTTCGCACCGCCTTAGTTACAAACGTTCTTCAAAACGCCCCAACAGTCCAAAGATGCCGGAAGACAAAGTGGACGAGCAGCAGTCTGAAGATAAGTTGCATCAGTTTCTTCGTTGTCCCAGATCTTGTTGTAAAAACGGATATTGTTAATTACAGCTTCTTCTGGAACAAGATTTGCAAAACGTGATTTTGAACCAAGCTGTGGATAAACAGTCTGAACAAGACGGAAATCCATATCAGCTTCATCAGGAAGCATCAAAACATTTTTGCGGTCAAGATAGCGGACTTTGTTCTTTGAAGCAAATTCTTCATAACTTGCATTGTATGTATACAAGTAGAAATCAAAGTCTCCAATAGTAATTCTGCCCTTGTAAACTTCACCCTTATTGCGGCGTTCATTTGTGAAAGCCCCCATATCAAACTTATCACGGAAAACAAGTTCTTTAATCTTGTCATCCTTCATGAATGCCGACCAGGCATCAGATCCAAAAATCAAAGTTGTAGCGGTAAAGCCCTGTTCAGAAAGTTCTTCAGCAAGTGCAGAGATGTCTTTTTCAATGCTTGCACCTGAAGCATCCCACTTCTCAGTTGGAGTAACCATCTGCTTTTTATCCTTCTGGAAATTGAGCGTATAAGCATCATTTCCATTTTCGTCTGTCAAAGTGATAGTTCCATTCTGCAGAAGTTCCGCAGCCTGTTTTTCAAGGGAGCGTGTAATCATTGAAGTATGATCAGATTTTTTATCTCTGATTTTATTTGCAACTTTTACAGCCCAGGAAACACGGGCATTGCTCCATTCTGTTTCTCCAGGTTCGCGCTGAAGAAGGTTGAAAATATCAACTGTATTCTTGAGCTTGTAAACTGGAGCCGCAACTTCCATTCCCTCAAAAATAGAGCTGGCAACTTCAACAGCTGACCCACCAAGACCTGTAACAACAGGGGCAATTTTCTTTGAACTTTTAACAATATCCAAAGAAACTTTTTCTGTGTCTACATTCCATTCAGGCCTTGTTTCAAACAAGTTTGAAAGGAATCCAATTTTTGCCTGCTTGGCATCCTGCTTGTAAACTTCAAGCATTGTCTTTTTAAATTCACTAGGAATTGCATTCTGAATAGGCATTACCTTTTACCTCTCTTAGTCAATTGAATTTGTTCTGATTGCAAGAATTCCAGAAGTTCTGAGCAAATCACGCTGAGCATCTGTCAAAGGTTTTCCTTCAAGTTTTACCCAGTTGTCATTGAATCTTCCAGAAATTCCAATGTCTGTTGGAACTTCAGTTCCTGCTTCAACATCACGAATTGCAATACCAATTCCGGCGCCAGCAACAAAAGTTGAAGCTGTAGCAGTAACCCATTTTTTGCCTGAATTACGAACAAGAATTGTTCCCATTTTAACTTCTGCATCAGCAGTCAAAACACCGCTTTCAGAAAAATTATCTCCATAGAAGAAGCCTTCTTTTCCGTAAGTTGATTTTTCAAAATTTTTCATACTTAAACTCCCATAGCTTTGTTGAAAGCTTCTACAACAGCAGTATTTTCGTCTGCCTTGTCATTCTTGCTTTCAGGTTTTGGAGTGAAAGCAGGAGGCTCATCATTCATTCTGTCTTCAACAGCTTTTGATTTCACTGCAATTTCCACCAGTGCATCAATAACTTCGTTGTCAGTAACAGAAGCACCACTCTTGATAAAGTCCAGAGCTGCATTTGCATTTCCGGCTTTATCAAACTTAGCCAAAAGGTCAGACACACGCTGTCTTTCCTTTGTAACAGCGGCTGCAGAACCTTCATTGAACACTTCATCATAAAGTGCCTTGTTCTGAGCCAAAAGTTCCTGTTTGTTCATCGCAAACATCTCCTTTGATTCGGATTTCTCCGAAGTTTTATTTGAATCGGAGAAATCCGATTTTTCACAAATTAAATTAAAAGCAGAATAAGACTTTTCAAAACTGTCTTTGTATGCCTTTGGATTTTTTTTCACTTCGTCTTTAAGTTTTTTCTGGCAAGAGTTGAATGCAACCTTTGCTTCATTCATCTTGTCTTCCATTTCAGCCAGCGGGTCAGTTTCCGCATCTCTGCCGGAAGCAATAACTTCATCGCAGAACCCGTTATCAAGAATTTCATTTCCAAAATACCAGGTTTCATCTGCCATCAGTTTTTCAATTTTCTTTTCATCTTTTTTTGAACGATTGGAAAGCATCTTGATAATCAAGTTATCAATACGCTTAGAAAAGTCTGCTGATTTCTGCATTTCCCTGTGGTCACCAATGGCAACGCCCCAGCAGTTATGAATCATAAAGATGGAATTGTCTTCAACAATGATTTTGTTATCAGAATTTACAGAATTTGCCGCACAAACAATCCAGCTGGCAGCAGAAGCCGCCATTCCCTGAATGTAAGTAGTGATTTTGTTTGTGTGATTTCGCGCATAATCACGAATAAAATTGTAAATAGAAATACCTTCAAAGCAGTCACCACCAGGACAATCAACAACTAATTTGATTTCCTCACCCTCTTCAACTTCATCAAACTGCTTTCTGATTTCATTGGCTGAAATACCCCACCAGCCACCAATTTCTTTATCAACAAGGATTTCTTTCATAGCTTAATAGTAGAATTCAAAATTAAATTCTGCTATTTACTAACACATTTTTTTTCTCAAAAACCCCAAAAGATTTTTTATGCTTCTAACATTAAGCTTAGCACCATCCTGCTTGAATCCATCCTGCTCAAAAACAATAAGGCTCTCATCTCCCAAAAGACCAACAACAATAGCAACATGCCCATATTTGTTTACCTCTGTTGCATTCCACACAGCAACATCACCGGCCTTGACAAAATCTCTGTTTACAGGAACAAGAGACAGAAACCTATGTTCAAGAGGCATCCTCTCATAATTGACCACAAGATCCTTTGCACCATCCACAGCACCAGTATGAGGATTCCCCCATACATCCTTGTTATACTGCCTAAACAAATCCACACACTGCGCCCCAAACGCACCATCAAAATCAACTTTCTTTCCGTTGTATTTATTAACAAATTCTTCCAAATTCATAAACTACCTCTATTTTTCATCATTTCGTAACTCTTCCACCCGTCGCAAAACTTCCTTCACGTCATCCATTCTCAGCTTATAATCCGCTACCCGCTGCAACCAGAACGCATCAACAGTAACATATTCACCATCATCACTTTCAGCGTAATAATTAAGTTCTGGAAATTCAGGAATATCTTCATCCGTAATTACAGAAATATATTCAATTTCTTTTGTTGTTCTGCAGGATGTCAGCAGCAGCAGAATTACGGCTGTGATTATCCCCAGAATTAAGCCTTTTCTTTTCATCCTCATTATTTTTCAAAACCTCTTTTTTAATTTTGTTTACTTCAATGTAAAAATCCAAATCTGAACGAGCCTTAATGATTTCACTATCAACCTTTAACTTTTCTTTTTTTAAAGAATTGTAAAGATTAATAGTCACCACATTAGCAACCAAAGAAATCAGAATCAAAATTATCAAAACAGTAATTACACTCATACCTCACCTCTTTCTCTGCTGTAGAAATTAAAAAAGAACAAACTGCAAAATAGAATTCAAACATAATACATAAAGACACAATAAAAATCATTTCAACTCCTGATTGTAAACACTCAAAACCCCTTTAATAATGTCAGTTGTAGATTTTTTACAAATATCATCAAAATAATTCATGATACTTTCATTTTGCAATAAATCCGGATTAACCTTACCAATAGCTTTAAGCATAATTAACTTAGTTTGCTGAGTTTTCAAATCAATATAAGCCCGATCATCAGTAATATGATTAACGAAAAGCCATCCAAGCCATTCATCAACAACCTTTTCCACCACATAATCAGTATTTACATAAGTAACCTCAATATTAACTTTAGCAAGATCAGAAATTATATTCTGAGTCAAATAACTGCAATACTGAAGAACAAATTCCTTCTGTTTCAAAAGAACAGATCGCACCTCATTTTCAGTTCGACCAATAGTCACACCTTTCCCTTTAAAAGAAAAAAATCCAGCTTTACCAAAAAGCATAAAAACTGCAACCCCAATAAAAATCAAAATAAGAATTGCAATCCCTTTATCACTTGTTAAAATTTGTGAAATACTTTCCACTATTCTTCCTCTCCTGTTAAAGTTTCTGTGACAACCTTTCCTTTATCCTGACCAATATTTCCATTCGGATAAACTGACTTTCCGTTATTATCTTCATTAGCCTTTGGAACAAATCCAATCTTTGCCATATACTCTTCTTCACGCTTACGTTTCTGCATAACCTGACGGAACGAAAGACCGCTAATCTTACGGCATTCAATGTCATAAGTAGAAAGTCCGGCATCCAAAGCACACATAGAAGCATCAACTTCTTTCTGTGGATCCACAGAAGGACGACTTAAACCAGTCCAGACACAACTAAGCCATGCAGTTTTTTTCATCCACATAGAAGAATCATAGAACGCCTGAAGCAAGCCCGGAAGCTTAAACATATCAGTCAAAGCACCCTGAATCACAAACTCTTCATAAATCGACTGACACACAGCACGCGCAAATTTCTTCACACGATAATCAAGATAAACTTCAAACTCATTATTAGCCTGACGGCTAGCTGAATAATTCGACTGGAACCGCAACATAGCAATTTCAGGAGGAATTTCCAAACTCCAACAAATGCCACTAAGAATAGCCTGTTCAAAAACAGAATAATTAACATTAGGACGGTTAGTTTGAAAGCTCACAATCTCTTCACCCGGAGCCAAATCGTCAAAAATAGTTCCAGGAGTCATAGTCCTAATATCACGTTTATTTTTATCAGTAGGAATTGCGGCACCGCCAAGAATGCCACCAAGTAAAGAACCATTTCCGTTAAGACGGCTAAGCCCATCAGTAGGACGGCTACCAATAGGAGCAGTAGGACTTTTCTTCACAAACAAAGGAAGCATAGCATTAATAACAGCCGCTCTTTCTTCTGCATCCCTGTAACGGTCCAGCTCTTTAATCATGTAAAGCATTGCAGATAGTAAAGGTTCCCCGCGTTGCTCATCAATCAACTTTTCAGAACCGTAAACCATCCAAGCAATACGACGACCAGATTTTTCACCCTTAACAGGGAATCTTTCCCAAACTAAATCACCATCAACCCAAGACTGAACATGATAAGCAACATGACGGTTATATTTATCCAGCTCAACACCATCTACAATTCTGTTACCAGTGCGAGGATTCACACCATCAGGAGTACGGATGTAATTACCATTAATCCAGTCCCAATAAGGCAGACCCGTATTCTGATTAATTCTGGAAACAATAATTCCATCTCCACAAATTAAAGATTCAAGGCGCACCTGCTCCTGAAAGTCTCCAAAAGTTTTTTCCTTTCTCCAGTCAAAAACATCCTTATTTTCACCGTAAAGCTCAAAAAACTGAGTAAGCATTTCAGAAAACTTAACGCCTTTTTCTTCCCGTTCCTGTTCTTCCATGTTTGGCCAAAGAACTTCAGAAGCAATATTAGCACTGCCTACAATACCAGTATGAATTTCATTGCGGAGCAAACGACGTAAAAGCCCGCGTGCATAAATATTTTCAACAAAAAGCTGATAAGATCTTTCTCTTAAAGTCCAATAATCAACAAATTCATATTTCTTAGTTAAACCAAAAGAACCGGGAAACTTCTCACCATCCCAAATGGCATAAAAAGCATCACGAATCAGATTGTTATAATTTTCCGTTGTTCTTTTAGCCACTAAAACATTAGGATTACTAACGTTATCGTGATTTTTCTTTGACTTAAAACCAAACATTATAAACTCCATTAATAAGCCGGAACAATAATTCTCGCACCGCCGTGCAGACCAAGTTTCCTTTCAAGATCATCAATGCTCTTCAAAAGTTCATTTCTTCTTGCGTAAAGCTGAGAAACATCCGCACGAGTAACAGTCTGGCTGTCCTGCCCCGTATTAAGCGTATAAGACTGCACGCCCCCAGAAGAAACCATGTCAGAAGTCAAAGCCTTAATAGCCTTTTCAACTTCAACCAGAAGAATTTTTGCATTCTCAAGTTCATCATTCCAGAAATCAGAAACAGAACCAGTAATTTTTTCACCGATTAACATAGCAATCCTTTATAATTTGATGTTTAATATTATTAAAGGAAAATAAAAAATCTGCTATTTACAAATGAAATAAATTGTCATGCTGAACTTGTTTCAGCATCTTAGGAGTAAAATATGACCGTATCACTGGAAAACATCGGAAAAATCTTCAAGGATGCAGAAAAAAAGTGCATCAAAGCCTGTATCAACACAGTAAACGTTCAGGCGGCATCCAGCCGAAAAGAAGGAATAATCAACGTAAAAAAGAACTTAACTCTTCGTAACACCTGGACAGAAAGAAACATCGTATACACACAATGCCCTCAGAACGTAACAAACATAAACCAAATCCAGTCAGAAGTAGGAGCCACAGAACGGGCAGGCTACATGGAACGACAGGAAAAAGGCGGAATCCACAAAGCAAAAGGAAATAAACTTGCAATTCCTAGCACAATGGCACGAGGAGGAGCCAACAACAAAAAAGTAAAATCAAGCCTCTATTTGTCCAAAAATGGACTTGTCTCTGGACCTACAACAAGAGCAACAACAAGAAAATCTCAGTATGTAGCAAGAGCCTTTATTGCCGCAAAAAATAAACTTTTCCTTTCAGCAAATAAAACACTTTTTCAGGTTACAAAATTCACAAAATCAGGAAACAGCATCAGCTTCAAGCAGACACCAATTTACAATTTAAAATTCACCCAGACCAAAACACCAGCTAAGCCATGGCTCAAACCAGCCACAGACCAGCAGGCAAAAGAAGCCCAGCAGATCTACAACTACCAGCTGGACAAACTATACATCGGCGTATAACCTCATGTCATTGTCGGGTCATGCCCGACAATCTCATTTTTCAAAAATCCCCTGTAATCATCAAAATTTACACAAAAAGATAAATTATACCAACTCAGTTATAAATAACGATTACAAGCAATTTTAATATTATACATATAATACACATTATACAATTTATTATAAATATAATATTTTGTATAATACTTTTTATTATATATTGACTAATATTTTATATTATGCTATAAATAATATATCTAATACAGTTTATAATATTTCTTATACATTGTATAAGTTTTATTAAAAACTGTAAAAAAAACAACTAACACACAAAAGGAGCGAAAATCATGTATTCATTTTCAATCGCAAACAACAAGGGCGGGGTAGGTAAAACTACATTATCAGTATCAATTGCAGCAGAGCTTGCAAAGAAGGGTAGAGTCCTTCTGGTAGACTGTGACCCACAGGGAAACACAACCGGCTCACTTCTCAAGTCTTACAATCACGAATTTGCAGACGTACTTTTCGGCAAATGCACGGCAGAAGAAGCCATCATGGAAACAGAATTTCCAAACCTCTATGTAATGCCTACCGTTTCCCTCGACACATCAAATCCAAACAGCTTAAACCAGTTGCGCCTCTACAAAACAACCCTTGCCGCAAACAACCCAAACGCAATCCGCAAAATGGTAAAGTCCATTGCAGATAAGTTCGACTATTGCGTTTTTGACACTTGCCCGGCATTTGATCCATTTGAAGAAAACATCATGGCAGCCTGTGATGAAGTTATCACAGTAATGCTCATGGATGTTTTCTCAGTAGATGGATTAACAATATTTAAAGAAAACCTCCGAGACTTCAAAGAACGCAAGGAAATGGAAAATCCAAAGTTTTCAAAAATCATCCTCAACAGCTGCAACAAATCAATAACATTACACAAAAAGATTCTGGAAGAAATGGATGCTCAGGAACAGTTCGACTGCTTTGTAGTTCCACAGGACCAGGCATTCAAACGTGCTCAGTCAATCCAAAAACCAATTCAGTATTTAACAAAAGAAGAAGGCGAGGGCAAGCCGGAAACATTAGAAGCCCTCTCAGTAATCGCAAACAATCTTTAATGGGGTTTGAAATGGAAAATTTTATTGATAATATACTGCTTAAAGCTTTTACTTACGGTTACAAAATAAAAACAATAACTTTAGGGTACGACATATTTAATTGTCTTATGAATGAAGCCCACCTGAAATGTAATTATCCTTTAAATTCAGATCCAAAATCAAAATTTATTTATTACAAAGAAATAAAAATTATACCTGACTTAACAAACAAAACTTTTGTAAAAATAGAACAGGAGTAACCAATGGCAATTTTAACCGGAAACAACAAAACAGAAAAAAAACCAACAATGACCGCAAACACAATCAGCCCTGCAATGCACCAACAGCTTCAGAGCATAATTGAAAGCGGTAAAGACAATGAGACAGTCTCAAAAAAAACAACAAAACCAAAAGAACCAAAACGCGACAATTCCGATGCACTTATGCTTCGCCTCCCTAAAGGCGAGCGTCAGGCATTCAAAGTTTTCTGTGCAGAAAAAGGCACAGACATGACAAGCTTTATTTATGCCTGCATGGACTTTGTCCGCTATGGAACAGAAGAGGGTTATATTCAGGTTTCAAAAGGCGGAGTCAAGCTTCTAAAATCAAAAATAATGGAGTAGGGCATGAACAAAGAATTATTTTCATTACTACAGCCAGAAGAAGAAAAGCACCTCCGCTCATACATTCCAAGTCCTTTCATTGTCGCAGGATTACCTGCCCGCGATGTAAAGAACCTTCCTTTCCAGCGTAAATACAACGACATAACATTGACCCTCAACGGCCTGAACCATGTACCCTACGGGAGATATGGCAGACTGCTGCTAACTATATTGACTACCCATGCCGTGTTAAGCAAGAATTCAGGAGAAGAGACCGCAAAGATTGAATACAAATCACTGTCTAATCTCCTCAAGGAACTTCAGCTTCCGCGCTCAAGGGGAAAGGACATAAGGGAACAACTGGAATACTTTTCCAAGGCAGCATTTCTATTTGAAGAAACAAAATCAATAAAGACAAAAAACCAGGTATTCAAGGATTTATTCAGCGAGCTTGAATTCAGGGAACTGCAGGAAGAAGTAAAGGCAACCAAAGTTTCAACCGGAATGATACCGTTCATGTCGGAATTCCAGTGCATAGATGTACAGTCAGAAAATGCAAAGAATACCGCTGCCATATCTATAAGACTTTCAGCGGAATTCACCCGTTATTCAAGGGAACATTCAGTTCCTATCGACTATACAGTATACAAGGAAATAACAAGTGCAATCGGCAAGGATCTGTATTCATGGCTCATGTACAGATGTAACAGTTTGTGTGACAAACAGGAAATCTTCATTCCGCAGGAAGCCTTGATTGAACAGTTCATGCCGGTAGAAGAGGGTAGTGCAAGGAACCAGGAATGGCGCAACTATGACTACATCAAGGAACGCATCAAAGAAATAAAACTTAAATATTGTCCTGAACTGAATGTTTCCTTCGCCGATTACGGAATCAAGCTCAGAAAGAGCAACCTTCCCAATTTAAAAAGTCAATACTATGTTCTTGTAACATCAAACCTGTAAAATTGAACTGTCATTTATTTCATTGTCGGGCTCGACCCGACAATATCATTCCCAAAAGATGTTACACTTTCTGTGACGTTATCCACATATCAACATCATCTACTATTTGTTTTAAATAAACTATTTGTTTCTTTTTGAATATATAGAAGAAATTACACAAACTGTAGCACTTTATCACATAAAATGTTATTCACTAATAATAACGTCTATTTATTAAGACACATAATTCTATACATTATATAGAATTGTATCTATTCTGCCGATTGTGGATAACGTCACACACACTGTAACTTCAATATGCGACTTATCCACATAATTTGTGGATAACTTCACACAAACTGTAACAAAAAAATGGTCCACAGGTATAAACCCATGAACCCACAAGGAGAAAATTTATGTCACAGAAAGTGTTACATTATACATTAAGCGGTCGGGAATAACTTAATATAATGTACCTTCTGTCCACTTCTGTATAAAATTATTTCTTCCCCTGAATTGCCGTGACAATCAGCCCTGCAATAATAGCAACAATTCCAAAAACACTGCTGATAATCATAGTCATAGTGTTCTCGGCAAATCCAAGGAATCCAAGAGCAAATGCACCGGCACCAATTAAAACCAAACCTACCACAGAAACCCAGAGCTTCTTTGCCGTGTCGCGCTTACCCCAAAGAGTTGCAGCCGCAAGCCCGGCACCAAACATAGTAACGGCAAAACCGCTAATGTCTGCAAGAGCGAAATTTCCAAGATAGGAAACCACAACACCGGCAACAATCAAAATAATTGCCGCAATCAAAAAGAAATTCTTTTTCATTTCTTCCTCCTATTTGTCATCCTGAACTTGATTCAGGATCTCTTTATCTCCAGCGACCCCAGCCGCCTTATTCCCAATTCTCTTAATCACCGCCTGGAACGTCTGCACAATCGTCTGATAACCAATCTGGCACACCGCAACAGTCAAAGCACTTCCAATAACCCAAGCCGGAAGATACAAGACCGATGCATAACAACCCACGGCAAGCGGAATCATAATCACCGCATAAAGCCACTTTTTCTCAGTCTTAAAAAAACTCTTCAAAGTCTCAATCAGACCCACACAGGCACAAGCTGCCAGAACCACATTCTGCCACAAGACATCAAATTCCATATTCACCTCATTTTCGATGATAAAATTCAAAATCTAAAAATGCTATTTACAAGAACAAAAAAAAATCGCTGGTTGAGCCTGTCGAAACCACCACAAAAAGTTATCCACAATTTGTGGATAAATTGTGGATAACTTCGACAAAACGAAAAAAGAAAAATAAAAAATATTACAAAACAATAAAAAAAAGCCCAAAGCACAAGCAAGGCGACCCAAAAATCAAAGCCCAAGACTCAAAGAAATCTGCTGGAACTTCTCCTGCAGCTGAAGCCCCAAGGCTCTCACCGCTTCAGCCCCAAGATCATCATCATCCGAATACCCGCGCATAAGAGAGCAGACCGCCATTCCCTCATTTATTGCAACATGCACCTCGTCCAGATCAACTTTTTCTTCAATTTTCTCCATAATTTCTCCTTTTACAAAACGATTAAATAAATTAAATAATTTTGTGTTTTGTATATTTTATACATTTTTATAAAATAAATAAATAGGAAAATTGCAATCCCACCAACACTCCCAGTCAAAAAACAAAAAAATATAAAAAAAATATGAATTACTATTGACAATTCAAAACAAAAGATGTATATTATAACCATAAGGCAGGAACGACAGCCTGCAAGGAGTAAAATCATGAAAACATTACCACTAGAAAAACAAATTGAACTTGCAGAAAAAATGAAAAAAAATTTCAGCAATTCAAAAAATGAAAATCTTAAAAAAATTATAGATAAAATCTTAAATAAAAAATTGCAAGAACTTAATAAATAACTTTCAAAAAAAAGAGCCCGGTTCCAAAAATACGACAGTAAGGAACCGGGCGGAGTAAAATCTACAACAGTAGAAATTAAAATAAGTATAAAGGAAACTGAGATGGAAAATCAAGTACAAAAAAACACCCACGGCGGCGCAAGACCAGGAGCCGGCAGAAAACGCCAAGACACCGAAGCCCGCAACAAAACAATAGCAATTTCAGGCACACCAACAGAAATAGAAACAATCCGCCAGAAAGCAAAAGCATCAAGCAAAACAACCTCAAGATTTCTAATTGAACTAGCACTGGAGGAAAAATAAAATGAAGAAATATTATGAAGATGTAATAAATATCTTGGCAACAAAAATATTTAACAAAATTACTAAATATTGTGAAAAAAATGAAGTTGACCTAGGAAAATCACTCGACATTTTTATAAATCGTCTGGTAAAATTATCACCATATAATATTTATATACAAAAAAAAGACAACATAAATTTTGAGGAAAAATAAATGGAAACAGCAACAACAATCGCAGCCATTGCAGGACTTATTTTATCTATTTATTTAATTTTGATTATTTATGGAAATTTAATTAAAACTTTTATCTCTTATTTAAAATTGACAAAAGAAACTTATGAATATAAAAAGGTTATAGCTATTGCTACTGGAAATCAATTAAACCAATGGGCATACATTCACGGATTAGAACGAAACGAAAATGAAACCGACGAAGAATTAAGAATCAGAATTCTGTCAATCAGAAAAAAAAATGAAAAAAAACAAAAAAAATATTTTGAAATTACTATTGACAATTCAAAATAAAAGATGTATATTATAACCATAAGCGAGAACGACAGCTCGCAAGGAGTAAAACATAAATACAACAGAAAGAAACTACGCATGGTATGTAATGGACGGAAAAGAGGGAATCCTTTCTTTCATCGACAACCCAAAACTTGCAGGAATTGAACCATACGAAGATGACGGTTCAATCGGCTTCTACCCATTCGACACAATCCCAGAAGGAACAGAAATTACAACAGAAGACGTATTTTTTGAATTATCAGACAGACAGGCCGGAGAGGCACACTCTGGATTTGCAATCGTGTATGAAGAAATTGTAAACCCTGAGAACGAACAGCGTCTTATATATGAATTCGTTGACAAAGATTGGTACGAAGATGATCTATTCGAGCGTATGCTCTGCACAGAAACTAGCCAATATTATAACTGGACTTCTGACAGAACAAAATTCATAGATTCACAATCAGAACAAGAAACAACAAAAGAAGAAGCAAAAGCAGAATGGGAAGAGATCTGTGCAGAATATAAAGGCAAAAACCATTATTCAGAAGCTCCTGATTTTGAAGAAATATGGGAAACAATCGACTACAACAGAAACAGATAATTTATAAACCCACAAAAAAGAGGCTCTTTCCCGGAAATAGCCTCTTTTTTGTTATTTCTCCATAAACCTTTTATCAATTTTCATCTGTCCAGTATCATAAAGCCACATCGTACAAATTATTTGAGGGAAAAACAACAAAGAAACTGAACACAAAAAAGCCTTATATTTTTTATGTTTTTTTGCCAGTTTCCAAATTTCAGGAACATCTTTTATTTGCTGTAAATAATAATTCTTAAAACTAATCATCTATTTCTCCAGTCTAAAATGAATGGCATAAACTTTTTTATCAATTTTCAAATCAGTATTTATTCCATCAACTATTTCAATCTTGGTTAGCCATGCTGTTAAGTATTCTTTTGTATAACCAAGCCTTAATTTACACAAAAAACAACCAACATCTATTTCTATAGGGCAATACAATTCGCCATGTACGCCAAATATTGAAATTAGTCGTGTAGTCCAATAATCTTTGACTTCCCGATATTCAACAGTCTTTTCACCATTTTTAATCTTCTCATACCATTCTTTTTTCAACGGAAATATCAACATTTATTTCTCCTTCACAATTTATTTCTCCTTCACAAAATAAAACGCCCCACGCTTCGCATAATCCCAGAAAGTCGGCCAGTGCAAAAACCCAAGCCCGCAATCATTCCGGCAAAAATCCTCAGCAAAAACTTCAAGCGCCGCCAAGTTATACACATAAGTATCAAACGCATGGTTATCCGCACCCTGCTTAGCCTTCCAGATAGTCTTTTCCCATTTGTTTGTTACCTTGTCGTAAACATCAACCTTTTCCTCAGCTTCAAACATTTTAAAATAATCGTCTCTAAAATCTTCCGCAAAGTTCGGATACCATTCAGGCTGAAGCTCGTTCCCTTCCCATGTCAGCATATTAAGCGAACGTGAAATTCTATCTTTAAGTTTCCCAGTATTCACATGATAAGCCAGCGGCAAACCAATACGGCTCAAAGTCTGAGGGCTGAACACCTGGAACGTCTCACCGTTCTTAATCCAGTCCTGACCCTTACAGGCATAAACACCAGAACCAAACCCGGCAACAAAAGCATAGACCGCATCAGTATAGTGACCAGAATCCACAAAGGTCATGGCAATTCTGTAAAGCTTTCCATCATCCCCTTCAAAAACCTTAGTGTCAATATAGTTGGCAAGCTCTACCCAGCACTGATCGTCAAACCTTTCCGTTTCCCCCTCAATGCTAAAAAAGTCCAGCGTCCATGTAACACCACGCTCCCCATAGCCTTTCACATCAACAAACAGATTCTTGCTCTGAACGTCTACAGAACAAATCACAATCAGAACAGGACACCCAGCATCCCGCAAAGCCATCTGATTAGGCACTTTCCCACGAGCAAAACCAAACCGCTTATGAAGCTGCACACGCTCATACTTGATGGATTCATTCATTTCCTTGAACGGCAAGCCCTGCTTCAAGTTCCTGAAAACCCTGTACTGCTCTTTATCTCTCACACGGTTATTTTGCAAATCCCAGAAAGTAGCCCATTGCAGAACATAATCTTCCCACGAAAAAAGACCAGGCAAATTATACAAAGCCGAAAGATGGAAGCTGCGAGTTTTCTGTTCAATCGGATGATCAGTCCCAGCAACCCAGCGACCCTTCGGAATAATTTCTGCCTTGTCATAATTCCGCATAATTCCGCCACAATGAGGGCATTTATAACCAACAGTAGACAGAATAGGCTGAAAGTTTTCGTCATTTTCCCACACAATACCACCGATTTGTTTATTGCTTTCATCAAAAATCGCCCAGTCCAAAGGCTGGTAAACACCGCAGAACTTGCAAGGAACCTGCCAACGCTCCATCGTTCCCATGTTGTATTGCTTCCAGATTTTCGACCCCTGTTCAGTAGTCGGAGTAGACTGCAGCAGAATCTTATAAGAAGTCGGATAAGCATTAGTACGGCCTTCCATCAGACCGATAACAGTTCCTTCACCCTTCAACTGGTCCGGCATAGCATCCAATTCATCAGCAAGAACAATCTTATAAGAAAAGTTACGGAATGATTTAGGCGTAGAAGCCGAAGCCGCATGAAGATAACCGCCCGGATATTCCTTTTTCAAAGCAGTATCCCCAGTAGCACGAGCACGGGCCGCCTTACGAGCCTGCGAAAAAATCAAGCCACGCAAGCCGGAACTGTCAATCATCCTGTCAATCTTAGTTCCCATAGCTTGCTTAGCCATATCATCATCAGGCTCCACCAGAAGCTGAGAAGAAGGATTACACCCGATGTTATAAAGCAGAATCGGCTCCAGAAGCGAAGTCGTCGCACCAATCTGATTAGACTTCATCACAACAACCTTGCGAGTCGGATTATCAGGCGCAAACAAATCAACAATTTCCTTGAAATACGGCACACGGTCAAAACTGAATTTCCCCGGAAAAGGCGTTAATTCCTTATCAACATAGCGCACTTTTTCCGTATATTCCGAAGGCAACACATATTTCCGCTCATGCTTAATCGCCTGAAATTGTTCAATGAGAAAATCAATATCCGAAGAAATAACCTTAACCGCGTCCATTTATGAATTATTTTTTTACTCTCCGTTTAAAAT
The DNA here is from genome assembly GCA_016297805.1 of Treponema sp. Taxonomy (GTDB): domain Bacteria; phylum Spirochaetota; class Spirochaetia; order Treponematales; family Treponemataceae; genus Treponema_D. The sequence continues at coordinate 47,360 of JAEDFX010000006.1, forward strand.
ATTTTTCAAAATAGTTTCAAAATCCGTGCCGCTAATTACATTTGCAACTTGTGCCTGAATATAAGCAACACGCAACTTTTTCAAATCTTCTTTATATTTATCAATAACTTTATTCTGATAATCAAAATCGTTTTCAAAACCTTTTATTTGATTTTTCAAATCTTCATTTTCTTTCTCAAGTTCAAAAATACGTTTTTCAAGAGCAGTTTTTTTGTCAACTAATTCTTCTATACTTTTTTTCATCTCTTCTTCAAATGTCATATCAAAATTCCTCGCTTACTTCTTTCCGTATTGCTTCAATCTCTTCATCAGATTTACCAAAAAAAGACTCTCTGTAGTATGGAGAGTTCCTGCACGATGAACAAAACACACAAGTATTATGAGTAGCCAATTTGTGGACTACACAATCTGCTTTACACTCTTCATTGTACTTTGATTCTTCGTCTGTCATTTTTTCCCCCTCACATCAACTCATCAAAATTAAACAAACTGCCCGGCAGGTGATATTCCTTTTCCTGATGCTTCG
>JAEDFX010000178.1 GCA_016297805.1 Treponema sp.
TGAAGAATCTATTTGTTATTTGTTCAGCAACTATGACTGCTCGGTGTTCTAGTGAAGGAAATCTTTTTCTTTCGATATCCCAATATTCTATTGTTCTTATAATATGACTCTCATCAACTGTTCCAAGCATTAATTCAACTTCATATCTAACACCGTCGTCTGGATTGTACATAAGAAAATCAATTCTTCCTCCTGAAGATTGCTTTCTTTCTCGTTCGATTACAGCTAAATCTCCCAAGTTTAAAATTGAGGGATCTTTTTCTATCATTTCCTGTAACCATTTTTCATCTTTTCCGATTTCACGTAGTTTTACAGGTGTTTGTTTAGTATATTTATAATTCATTTTTCCTCCAAAAAAAGGCAGGCCAGTGCGCCTGTCGTCATAACTACGCAGTTAAACAGTGGCGCAGCTTGACTGCGACATCTGTTTTGAACTGCATGTTAGGCGATATTTCTTTTCTACAATGCCTTGTAGATTTTAAGTATTTACAGTACTATACATCTCATAGGGGACGCTCAGTAAATTGTGGCGGCTTGCCTCCGATTTCTCGTGAATGAAGGAGGCCGTCTGTGACAAAGTACGAAAAAGCAATGCTTGTCATTGCAATCATCGCAATTGTTATAGACCTGCTCACCTTCCTAATAAAATAGGATTTTAGAGCATAAAAAAGCCCGCCCATAAGTGTGACGACTTCGGCGGGCTATTCAAAGTAGCTTAACGGAGGCGGTCGCTCGATTGCTTTGCGTCCCCACTTTCTTAAAATATATACCGATATATCTTTTTCGTCAACTTTCTATTCCATATCAACAATTAAAAATATTTTTATTTCATAGAAAACCTGTCAGAAATTTGATAGTAAGCATTTCCTACTTTTGCAAACAAACATACATAATTGGAATAAGAACCTGTAAAATCATTTCCTGTGTATACAGTGTTGTTGTTTGTTGTATTTAATGATTTGCATTTTCTGTATAAATATACGGAATTATAAGGATTTGACGATGCCGCTTTATTACTAAAATCTTCTAATTCAGTTACTTTCAACTCATATCTTGCAGTTATATATTCATTCATTACAGATGTAACTTCATAGGAACTTATCAGAACATAGTCTTCGGCTATAGGAAGCGAATCCCAAGACAAAGAAAATCCGGTGTCAACTTTTTTACAAGTTACTTTTGTCCACCACGTATTTTCACCTTTCTTCATTTCTGATAAATATGTTTCTTTTCCATTTACTTCTGCTGAAATTGCCAATTGAGTAGATGCCGGTTCAACAAATGCTGTAGTTCCAGTTAGTGTTTTTATCTTTGTAACCCCATTGTCTTTTGAAACAGAGTAAATATTATAGGAATTTGCATTATCAATTGGATTCCATGTTATATAAGAGCCACACGAATAATTTAGATTTGTAACTGTAATGTTTTCAACCATATCTGTATATGCCGTACTGCAAGCTGAAAAAGCAAAAATAGTTGTAAGTAAAACTAATAAATAAATTGTACGTTTCATAATCCTATCCTTAAAATTTTAATGTAAATCCTGCACTTACTGAATCAGAGAAACCAAGATTGATTAAATAGTCAAAGCAATCTTGAACTGAAATTGCAAACCAACTATTTATTGGGAAATCTAAACCAATACAACCTCGTAACATAGGATAAAAGGAATAATCAGTATATTTTCCATCCTTTATATAGCCTCCGTTTAATTTCGAATAAGCAAATCCTGCAGATACATATCCAAAAATATTCATTTTATATGCCTTTATTGGCTTTATACATCCGCCAAAGCCTATAGTTCCTTCTGGCAGCATGGACATTGAAGATATTCTTAAAGTTTCAGAATTTACAGCTGTCGCTCCACCTTGTAAAACGATGAAAATATATGGATTTAAAAGGATTTTTATATTTAAATCTATCATTGGTTTCATCTGTAAAGATATGCCACCCATCAGTGAAAAATTTAGATAATCGCGAGTACTATTCGGTTTATTGCTTTCTGATGTTTCTTTCTCTACAATTTCGGCTTGTGGTTCACTTTGTTTTTGCATTTCTGATTGTGGTTCTTCTGAATTAGGAGAAGTAACTTCTTCCTTATGTTTAGGTTGCTCCGAAACTTTTGTCTTATATTTACTTACAATTTGATTCATTCTATCGTAAGGGATATATTTTTTCTGTTTCGGTTCAGGTTCGATTCCTCGTTTTTTTAATGCATCATTTGCAGCTTTTTCAATATAAGAGGCACAATATAGGCGAGTGCGTATGCATGGTAAACCTGTAGAATAGTCTACTGGCTCTGTTTCAAAATTTATTGCTATTAAAATATCATTGTTACAAAAATCGTTTATTATATTTGAGGTGAGCTTAAACACATCAACATAATTATTTACTACCTCACTTTCAACAAAGTCATAAACGTAGTTTAATATTTCTTCATCAGAAATTCCGGCTTCACAGTAAAAATTACTATTCCATCTGAATATGTTGTTGCAGCGGCTAATGTACATAGTTCCGTATCACTTTCATTTAAAGAAATGGCTTGCAATCCTATTTCTTTTTGCTTTATAGTTCTCCATGTTTCAGCAAATAATGTATTTGTTAGCAAAATACAAATACAAAAAATTATAGATACTTTCTTCATATTTCAGCTCCTTATTCCTAAACTTTTTTTGATATGCACCAAAGAAAAATTGCTTAACTCATTTAATCTTTTATCAAGAATTTTGTTTTCATCTTTGTAATGTTCATCTTCTGCTTGAATATCAAATACAGCTATAGAATCTGCTTCTATTCGCAAATTGTCTTCTTCAATTGCTGTTTCGTTTTTCCGTTCATTTTCATACTTACATTGAATTTCTTGTAATAATTCACTTATCTGAGAGAAATCTTGTTGACATTTAGGAGTAGCATAGATCATAAACTCCGCTTTTATTTTTTCAAGGTAATCTAATGTTTCTTTTTCAAATTGCAAATAAGGGTTGCTTTTTATGTTTATAAGCAGATTTAAAAATTTTACGTATAATTCCTTTCGCTTCTCAAAGGCAGATTCATTTATATGATTTTTGAAATTACATCTAACAGTGAATAATACAGTAAGGAATGAACCAATAATTGAGACGAGAGGAATAATGAGACTTGAAAATATTTCTGTCATTTTTACCAACAAAATAATTCATCTATTGTCGCAAATCCGAGTTTTCAAGGATTTGCGACAATGAGATTAGTCAATCTCATTGTCCACTATATAGTGGACAACTTTTTTATCGGAGAAAAATGTTGGTAGACTTTCTTATTAACAATAAGCGGGCCAGTGGCCCGTCCGCCTAACAATGAGTTAAACCGCACAGGCCTTGCGCCTGTGTCGGCTTTGAACTTCTTG
>JAEDFX010000179.1 GCA_016297805.1 Treponema sp.
AATGGAGGTGGGGAGAATTGAACTCCCGTCCGAAAAAGTAAACCAGGTATATCTACAAGTTTAGTTATGCGAGGTAATTGTCGGGGCCCGGTAGCAGCATAACAAGCGTCGTTCCCGTATTCTGATTAATAGTCCCTGCCAAAGACCAGACACAGTGGCAAGCAAGTCCCGATAGGTTAAAGAACATCATCCAACGCGGAACAGGGCCGGATGGGTTCCTGCACGGCTACTTAAGCAGCGAGTGCTTCTGCTTCGAAAGAAGCGTCAGCTTCTTCTTCTTTTCTTGCGAAAATTGCAGTTATTTTTTTGTCAGTTTAGAGGACCTTCACCCTCACCTGCAATACAAGATTTCCCAATTCCGTCGAAACCGGGACACCCCCAAATGCTTATTTAAATATAATAACGATTTTTATAATCGTCAAGTAAAGCCATAGTTTAAATTTTAGAAACTGGAATATGATATACGCTTCCACAGTTTCTGCAAATAATTTCCAATGGATCAGGACCATTCTTTTTAATATCAGCAATTTGATCAGCTGGTAATGTTCTTAGATATTTTAAATAATAATCTTCATTACAAGGACAATCAAAAGTAACATCTCGTTTTAATGTAATAACAGGATTAAATTCACGGAATAACCCCAAAATGATATCCTCAGAATCAACCTGTTTTTCGCTATATAAAAGTCCAATACTAGGACAGGCACGAAATGCGTTTTCAACTTTTCTGAGCAATTCTTCATCATCATCTTCATGCTGATGACTATCTACCTGACTTCCAAGTCTTGCAGTTCCACCAGTTTTAGGCATTATCTGAATATACATTGCACCAGCACCTGTTACTCTGCCCTGCTTATCAAACTGAATACTTGAATTAAATGCAGTATTAATCTGTTCAGACTGAGCAAAATAATAAGCAAAATCTTTTGCAATATTTTCACCCTCTACATCTACAGAAGAACTTTGAGGATATTTGTCATCTTTATGAATTCGTGAAAACGTAAAATTACCAGGTCCCAAAAAAGGCTTTAAATTCCAATTTTCAAGAGCCTGAGTTACTGGAATATGTTCATTAAAAAGATATCCACGAACATATCCTGAGGAGTCCGCTTCAACATTAAATCCCTCAGCAGGTCCATTACATTCCAGTTTTATAGAATTATGTTCCATATCTTTCATCATAGGAATAGTAAGTGCTGCACACAAGGAAGCTTGTCCTAAAATGTAAGTTTCAAGAATTCCCAGATTATTTTGCGCTCTAAGTTGATTTACAAATCTTGTGCCATGAAACAAGGCTCCACGAACACGTCCATTCGCCATCGTAAAAATACGAAGTTTATCTTCTTCAAGAGAATCAATATGTGTCAAAAGTTCTTTATCTTTTATTTCTGCTTTAATCATAAAATAGAATATAACAAAAAATACACCCATATTCCATATTTTTTTACAAAGTGATATTATTATATTTCAAGCATTTAATGCTTTGAATTTTTGGTGTCATATAAAAAAGGAGAAAAAAAATGGCTGACGAAAAATTACAAATAATTCGACACTCATGCGCACACGTAATGGCTGAGGCAATCAAACATCTTTATCCTGGAACAAAAATCGCAATTGGTCCTGCAATTGACAATGGATTCTACTACGATTTCGATTTTCCAACCGACACCAAATTCACCGAAGATTGTTTTGCTGATGTAGAAAAAGAGATGCGTCGTATTCTTGCGGGAAATCACGAATTTATTCGTAAGGAAGTTTCAAAAGACGAAGCTCTTAAACTTTTTGCAGATGAACCATACAAGGTAGAACTTATCAACGATCTTCCTGCAGATGCAACAATTACAACTTATGAGCAGGATGGTTACCTTGATCTTTGTCGTGGTCCTCATGTTGCTTCCACAAAAGAAATTAACGGTCAGGCTTTCAAACTTAATAAAATTGCCGGTGCATATTGGCGTGGTGATTCTGATCGCCCAATGCTTACTCGTGTTTATGCATATTGTTTTGCTAAACCAAATGATTTGAAAGATTATTTAGCAATGCTTGCAGAAGCAGAAAAACGCGACCATCGTAAACTTGGTGTAGAAATGGACTTGTTCCACTTGGATCCAGAAGATCCAGGTCAGATTTTCTGGCATCCTAACGGATGGACTATTTATACAACAATGCAGGATTATATGCGTAAAATGGTTCGCCGTGATGGATACAAAGAAGTTAATACTCCAGCAATTATGCCACGTACTTTATGGGAACGTTCAGGTCACTGGGGACATTATCAGAAGAATATGTTTATTACTGAATCTGAAAAACGTCTCTTTGCTATTAAACCTATGAACTGTCCAGGAGCTTTGGAAATTTTCAAGAGCCGCCAGCGTTCTTATAAAGACTTACCACTTCGTCTTGCTGAATTTGGACATGATGTTCGTAATGAACCAAGCGGAACTTTGCATGGTGTAATGCGTGTTCGAGGATTCGTTCAGGATGATGCTCATATTCTCTGTACAGAGGAACAGATTGGTCCAGAAGTTGCTAAATTCTGTAAGCTTTTAAAAACAGTTTATCATGACTTTGGTTTTGATGAATTGGTAGTAAAATTCTCTACAATGCCTGAAGATCATGTTGGTGATTTGGCAACATGGGAAAGAGCTGAAAAAGCTTTGTCTGATGCATGTCATGAAGCTGGTTTGGATTACGAAATTCAACCTGGAGAAGGTGCTTTCTATGGACCAAAACTAGAATTCAAACTTTATGACTGTCTTGGTCGTGAATGGCAGTGTGGTACAATTCAGGTTGACTATCAGTTGCCATCTGCAGAACGTCTTGATGCAACTTATATTGGTGCTGATAACCAGAAACATCACCCAGTTATGCTCCATCGTGCTATTTTGGGAAGTTTTGAACGTTTCTTAGGTATTCTTATTGAAAACTTTGCTGGTGCATTCCCAACCTGGTTAGCATTTGAACAGGTAGCTGTTGTTCCAGTTAGCCCAGATTTTGATGATTACGCTCAGAAAGTTAATGATGAACTTGTTGCCAACGATATACGTTCAAACGTTTACCTTGGTGATGAAAACATGAAGGCTAAAATCAAACAGATTTCTACAGAGCATAGAACTCCATATATTCTTGTTGTTGGTGAAAAAGAAAAGGCAGATAATTCAGTTTGTGTTCGCTACCGCTTCTCTAGTAAAAAGCCTCAGGAAACTATGAAGCTTGAAGATTTTGTAAAATACGTTCAGAAAATGAATGAAGAAAAAGGTACTGGAATCTAATTTCAGTTCTAGCTTAAAATGATTGAAATGCGGTGGTTTAAATAAAGCCACTGCATTTTTTTTAGCACAATATTATGGATGACAAAGAATATTACAGTTTTAAACGAA
>JAEDFX010000180.1 GCA_016297805.1 Treponema sp.
TTAAACCTAGGATTAATTATTCGTGAATAATGTTGATAGACAGCGCGTTTTTTAGTTTTTGAAGAATATTGCCTTCAGTATTTCGCATTTCGTTGTTCAAACCTGAGAAGTAAGCAAGAATCAGGCTTATAAAATTATCACCATTTATTCGAAGTGATGCGGCACATTGACTAAGACAAGTTGCTGTGGAGAGTTTCAGGGCCTTTATAATACCAATCATAAGTGCTCCTTGAGTTATAGAAAAATTTCCGATTTTATACAAAACCCTTCCATTTGGAACAAAAAGGCAGGAAATTACTACAAAAAGCCAGAGAGAAAGGTGAGGGAGAATCAAAAATTTGCGGCCTGAAATAAGTTGAAGAATTATGGCAGCGGCAAAAGCAACACATAGAATAATAAGATGATTTATCATAAAAACAGCGGCTACTGCAACAAGAATCAGGATTGCAAAAATTACGGTTTTATTTTTTGAAGATTGATTCTGGCGACGAATTAAATCTGGAGTTTTTTCTGGAATGTGGAGAATCTGGCTTAAAATTGCTGTAAGAATTCCGCTGAAAATGCTGAAGATTAGCATTGGACCTAGAAGTGCAGTAGTACCTTCTCCCAAATAGAGCGAACTGAGGACTATTTGAATCAATGCGCTTATAGCGGAGCCGGCTGTAGAAATTCCGTATACACTAAAAAGACGATTTTTTGTTTTTGAATTAAGTGTAGCCATAAGGTACATTACAAATCCGCTTACTATAGACTGACCAAGAGAAATCAAAAAGAAGGGTGAAAAAAGGGTTCCTGCCATAAGACTTGCTGTAATTGCCTTAAAAATTGTAAGAAGCAGGAATGAAGGAAGAGATAAATCAAATGCCAATAGAACAGCTATATTACCCAATCCTAAACGGAAAAATGGTACAAATCGAGGAAGCAGCATTTCTGCATAAGAAAAAAGGAGAGTTAAAGCTGAAAGATAAGCAATACGATTTTTATTCTGAGACAGCATCAAAATCTCCATAATCCTGAATTGTAATGATTACTCGGTTTGGAAGACAAACAATCGGACTTGTCCATCCCTGATCTATACAGGTTTTGTTAGGGCAAGGCGAGTCTATGATTCGAACTTTTTTATCTTTAATTTCAAAGGTTGTATAGCCTAAGACTCCTTCAACCTTGTAGATTCCATCTTTATCAAGGGAATATTCATAAGTGTCTCCGTCAGCCTGAGCAAGAACTCTGCTACCATTGATTCTAGCCGATTTTTTGATACTGAAAACAGCAGAGATTATAATGATTGATAAAATTACAAAATCTAAAAGACGGATTTTTTTCATCCTTTAAATCGTAAATTTTTTGCTCTTTTTTGTCAAATTGTTAGTAAATTATGAGTATGGATTTGTTCACTTTTTTTATGTGGGCTGTAATTTTAATTTTCTCAGTAATTGCCAGTATTCAGGATATAAAGGAGCAAAAAGTATGGAATTTAGTGATTTTTGGAGGAATTTTTGCTGTTTTTTTAATGAATTTGCTTCTGAATCGTGAAAATTTGCTGATTGTTCTTTTATCAGCTTTTGTTTATGGTAGCTTTTATTTTATTGCAAAATTAGTTTCAAAAGGAAAATTTGGGAACGCTGATATTTATTTTGGGATTTTTCAGGGGATTTGTCTGCCTGTGAAAATGCTTCCTCTGTGTGTGTTTTCTGAAGTCATTCTTGTGCTTTTAATTTTGAATAAGGGTTTGAAAAAAGGAGCTTTTCCATTTATTCCCTTTATGGCAACCAGTTTGATAATTTGCAATTTCCTTCAATTAATTATATAACTAATCAAAAATCAATTAATGGTGAAATCATGCTGAACATTAGTGCATTTTCTACACCTTTTGCATGGGTTCTTGCCACATTCAGAAATTTTATTGCTCCAGTGGTGATTGCCGCTATCAGTTTGATTTTGTACAGAAGTGTTGATGTAAATTTGTACAGAAAACCTTGAAAATCGTCTTTTAATTCGACATAATTTTTCCATTGATTTTTAAGGGGTATTTATATGAGTTCAAATTTTCCATTAAACAAGAGCCAGCTTACTAATCTGGTACATGATTTTCCAACACCATTCTATCTTTATGACGAAAAAGCAATCCGCGAAAATATGCAGAAATTCACAAAGGCTTTCAGTATTTTCCCAGTTTTCCGCGAACATTTTGCTGTAAAAGCTTGTCCAAATCCTTATTTGCTTAAAATTCTTGCTGATGAAGGCTGTGGTGCAGACTGTTCATCTTTGCCAGAATTGATGCTTTCAGAAATGGCTGGAATCAAAGGTAAACACGTTATTTTTACTTCTAACGAAACTCCTGCCAGCGAATATAAATACGCTTATGAACGTGGCAACATCATCAATCTTGATGATATTACTCATATTGAATATTTGAAAAAACACCTCGGAAAATTGCCAGATACAATCTGTTTCCGCTATAACCCAGGAAACGAAAAAACTGGATGTAACTCAATCATTGGTAAACCAGAAGAAGCAAAATATGGTTTGACTCGTGCTCAGATTATTGAAGCTTATAAGATTTGTAAGGATGAAGGTGTTCAGCACTTTGGTCTTCATACAATGGTTGCTTCAAATGAATTAAATCCTGCATTCTTTGTTGATACTGCTCAACTGGTATTTGAACTGGCTGCTGAAGTAAAAGAAAAAACTGGCGTTCGTATTGAATTTGTTGACCTTGGTGGTGGTCTTGGTATTCCTTACAAGCCAGATCAGAAGGCTGTTGATTATGATGAAGTTGCAAAAGGAATCCGTGGTGAATACGACAGAGTTGTAGTTCCTGCTGGTTTGGATCCTTTGGAAATTTACTGGGAATGTGGTCGTCCAATCACTGGTCCTTATGGATGGCTGGTTACAACTGCAATTCATCAGAAACACATTTACCGTGAATATATTGCCGTAGATTCTTGTATGGCAGATTTGATGCGCCCTGGTATGTACGGTTCTTATCATGAAGTTACAGTAAGCGGCAAAGAAGATGCTCCAAAAACTGAAGTTTACGATGTTGTTGGTTCACTTTGCGAAAACTGTGATAAGTTTGCAGTTCAGCGCCCACTTCCAAAAATTGATATGGGTGATTTTGTAATCATCCATGATGCCGGTGCTCACGGACGTGCAATGGGCTTTAACTACAATGGTAAGCTCCGTTGTGGAGAAGTTCTTATGAGACCAGATGGAACATTCAAAGAAATCCGTCGTCGCGAAACAATTGATGATTTGTTTGCTACATTGGATTTGGATGGAGTTAAGAACTTTAACTAACAGATTTTTTTTATTTAGGGTTTATTACAAACCCTAAAAACGGCGAAGTCAAGGCTTTA
>JAEDFX010000181.1 GCA_016297805.1 Treponema sp.
GCTATAGAAAAAGTGCCGGAACATACCGACAATACTTCGTGCCTTATGATATTCATCCCCAGTCGCAAATTCACTAGTTGGTTTTAAAAAAGATTGAAGAATCAGAACAAGTCTAAGTTTTTTGTTTCTTGTTAGTTAAAAGAAATAATCATTTCAAAAACGCATCTATCAGATTCTTTTATTTTGATTATAAAACGATTATCTACTTCTTTTTTATAAATCCTAAGAATCTGATTTTCCTTACTCTCGCCAGAATAATGAACTTCAAGATCCTTAACTGCATGGGTTTCTATAAAATCAACAGAAAATACATTCAATCCCAATTTTACATATTCAATATTGTTCATATGTTTTGACATATCAATATGCTGACTGTGAATAACCTGTTCGTATACAAAATCATCTTCAGTTAAATCTTCTGTAATCTTTTCAAATCCACCACTAAAAACAGGCTCTGGGAATCCTTCACCAGGGAAATTTGTTGTGGAAAGCTTTACCGGACGATGCTTTTCAAAATCCAGACAGCAGCACTCCTGATTTGCAGACAATAAAACCTTTCCATTCTTATCTGTAAAAATAGAATTAACGTTTGCTCTAAAACCGGCGTTATCCACAGGAAAAGTAGATGCTGTAAACTCTTCACACCAATCGGGACGACGTTCAAAATGCAGCTTTGTTTTTGTGAAAACCCAGAAAGAATTATATCTTTCTTTAAATACAAAATTATCAGTCTCCATATTGCCAAAGCATTCTGTAAGATTGTCCTGAACCATCAATACGGCCTGAGCAATACCCATCTTTGCTGTACTATCAATAAATGCCGATGAAACTTTTCTAGTCTGTGTAAAAACCAATTTATTGTCCATAATAACTTCCTGTTATATTTTATTATAGCATTTTAAATCAGTTTAATACATTAGAATTTTTCTCTGGCAGATGAACTTTTTTATTTTCCCATTCCAATTATTGCAACTTTTATTTTATCTCCCATAAAAAGTCAAGAAGATTGTTTCAACAATCGATTGACTTATTACGCTGTTCCGTAATGTAATGAGGAATAGCAGTTCAATAATCGCTATTTTAGTGGTTTTATCTTACTCTCCATAACAGCAGGATTCTATTTATGATTCAATAAACTTCTGAATATCTGCTTTAGAAAGAATTTTTCCGTAACTTACAACTTTATCGTTGATTACAAGACCTGGAAGACTCATAACACCGTAAGCCATAACCTGCTGTAAATCTGTTACATGCTGACAGTCGGCAGCAATGTTTTTTTCTGCAAGAATGTCGATTGTATTCTGAAACATTGTTGAACAGTTACGGCATCCGTCTCTGCCTAAAATTTTAATTGATTTAATTTCCATAATTTATACTCCCATAAAAAGTCAAGAAGATTGTTTCAACAATCGATTGACTTATTACGCTGTTCCGTAATGTAATGAGGAACAGCAGTTCAATAATAATAAAGCCGCGCTATTTTAGCGGTTTTATCTTACACTCCTTTTCTATAAAATAATTATCTGTAAAAAATTAAATAAATAACCAACAGCAATAATGCCTGCTACACAGATGGCTATAAAAACACCCAGTAGCTTTGATTTTACAACTTTACTAAGCATAACCAGTGATGGAAAACTTAAAGTCGTTACTGCCATCATAAAACTTAAAACAACACCTAAAAGCGCACCTTTTCCTAACAATGCTTCGCTTATAGGAATGCATCCAAAAATATCTGCATACATTGGAACACCACAAAGTGTTGCAATTACAACTCCAAAAGGATTTTTACTTCCCAAAGCTGCAACAATCAGATTTTCAGGAATCCAATTGTGAATAAAGGTCCCGATTAGAACTCCTGCCAGAATATAAGGAATCAAACGACGAAAAGTTGAAACTACCTGACTCCAAGCATTTTTAAACCTGTCTTTTGTTGTAATTTCCATCTCTGGCAAATCTTTAACATTAGTACTACGGATAAACTCTGCAATTTGATTTTCCATATGCAGATGTTCAATAAGAGTTCCTCCTAAAACCGCAATAATAAGTCCTGCAAGAACATATAAAACGGCAACTTTCCAGCCAAAGATACTCATTAAAAGCACTAGGCTGCCTAAATCTACCATTGGAGAAGAAATTAAAAAGCTGAAGGTTACTCCCAAAGGAAGTCCTGCAGCAGTGAATCCCATAAAAATCGGAATTGAAGAACAGGAACAGAATGGGGTTACTGTACCTAAAAGTGCTCCAATAATTCTTGCTCCCAATCCTCCAAAACGTCCCATTATCTTTTTACTTTTTTCTGGTGGAAAAAAAGACTGGATATAGGAAATTATAAAAATCAAAACACATAATAAAATTGTGATTTTTATTACATCAATAAAGAAAAAGGAAACAGTACCACCAATACGACCTTCTGGATCAAGGCCGACAGCAGAAACAATTTTTGTAATCAACACATTAAGCCATTTCATTCCAAGCAGCTGATTTTGAATAAAATTCCAGACCATCTGTTAGCATCCTCCTTACTCTATTCAGACAGTTTATCTTTCCAACAGGTAATGCCCTCAAAATAAGCCTTAAATTCCTTAAACTGACAGCAATGAATTGAATAATAAGTCCATTTTCCCTCTTTTCGGGAAGAAACCAGATCTGCTTCCGAAAGAATCTTCATATGATGGGAAAGAGTCGGCTGGGTAATATTAAATTCTTTCAAAAGCTTGCAGGCACACTGCTCTCCTGTAGTTAAAAGGCTGATAATTTTAAGTCTATTTGGATCTCCCAATGCTTTACAAATTTCACTTACCTTTTCTTCCGTCATAACAACCTCACATAGATAAACATCTATATATTAGAATATAACAAACGCATAGATAAACGTCAATATAAAACAAAAAAAGTGGTACACTGATGTCAGTCATCGGTGTATCAGTCATCGGTTGGTACACTGATGTCAGCCATCGGTGTACTACAAATTTTCCAATTTCATGGTTATACCATGCCATTACAGACAAATCCATTGCAAAAGTTGAAGCTGTAATTAACAAAGCTCCTGCTAAAATTAAAATAATCTTATTCATAAAACACCTCATAATTTAAATTTTCTGTGCCCAAGCACATCTTATGGCCTAAATATACAAGGCGTTTTTTTTCTAAAATGTTTTTGAATTATTAATGTTTTGTTAATGTCGAATTTTTTTTTCACAAAAAAAAGATTGTTTAACAAGTTATGTTGAACTTATTAAACAACCTTTCTAAGTATTAAAAACTATTTGCTTCTATTACAGATTGAATTTATATTCTACACCAATGAATCCACAGATGGAATTCCTTGAAAAATCACTTTTCTG
>JAEDFX010000182.1 GCA_016297805.1 Treponema sp.
ATTAATAAAAGTTAGCGATGGCGCACAAATTGTCGAATTAGAAGATTACAATATGCCTCCTTGCTTAATTACAAAGAAAGACGGAAGTTCACTCTATGCAACAAGAGATATTGCGGCTGCTATGTACCGTAAGAAAACTTATAATTTTACAAAATGTCTTTATGTTACTGGATTAGAACAAAAATTACATTTTGCACAGTGGTTTAAAGTTATTGAGTTAATGGGATATGATTGGTCAAAGGATCTTATGCATGTCCCATATGGACTTGTAAGTCTCAAAGGTGGTAAGTTATCTACTAGAAAAGGTCATGTTATTTATGCAGAAGATATTTTGAATGAAGCTATTCAAAAAACAAGAAGTATCATAGAAGAAAAAAATCCAAATATTCCAAATAAAGAAGAAGTTGCAAAACAGGTTGGTATCGGGGCTATTCTCTTTAATGATCTTTATAATCAGAGAATTAAAGATGTCATTTTTGACTGGGAAAAACTTTTGAATTTTGACGGTGAAACAGGACCGTATGTTCAGTATACTTATGCTCGTGCGGCCAGTGTACTTCGTAAAATAGGCGATGTTCCGGAAGTTTACGATTATTCTGTATTGTGTGATGATGTTTCAATGGCTTTATTAAAAGAAATTTCCAGATACCCTCAAGTGGTGAAAGATGCTGCAGATAAATTAGAGCCTTTTGTTGTTTCAAGATATGCAGTGGCTTTAGCTCAGGCATTTAATAAATTCTATCATGATTGTCAAATCAATGTTGATGAAGATAATATTAAATATACAAGAGCAAACATTGTAATCATTGTGAAATCGATATTAAAAGATGCATTGAGTCTGCTCGGAATACAGTGCCCAGAACAGATGTAAGGATGTTCTGAATGTTTCACGTGAAACATTAAAAACAAATATAAATTATTCCAAAGGGATGTTTCACGTGAAACATCCCTTTGGTTTACAGAATTTTCATAATACTTTCTCTAGATTAACACGGCATGAAGTGATATACTGTAAAGCAGAAAGGAGAATACTATGGGTCGCATTATTGCTATTGCAAATCAAAAAGGTGGTGTTGGAAAAACAACTACCGCAATTAATTTATCAGCAAGCTTGACTGAATCAGGAAAAAAAGTTTTAACCATTGACATGGATCCTCAGGGAAATACGACGAGTGGCTTGGGAATAGATAAAAACCAAATAGAAAATACAGTTTATGAGATGATTTTGGAGGAACTTCCAACAGAGGAATGCATACAACCGTCTATAATGGAAGGATTGGATGTCATTGCTTCGAATATAAACTTATCCGGAGCAGAAGTGGAATTGATTTCATTAGAGAACAAGGAATTTCTTCTGAAAGATAAAGTTGAAAAATTAAAATCAGAATACGATTACATAATAATTGATTGTCCGCCATCATTGAATTTATTGACAATTAATGCAATGACTACAGCAGATACGGTTTTGGTGCCAATTCAATGCGAATACTATGCATTGGAAGGTTTAACTCAGTTAATGAAGACGATTGACTTAATTAAGGAGAGATTAAATCCAAAACTTGAAATTGAAGGTGTAGTATTTACAATGTTTGATGGACGAACAAATTTGTCTTTACAGGTAGTTGAAAACGTAAAAGAAAATCTCGACCGCAATATATATAAGACAATTATACCGAGAAATGTCCGTTTGGCTGAGGCACCAAGTTATGGAATGCCGATCAATATGTATGATAAACGTTCCACAGGAGCCGAGGCATATCGTCTTCTGGCAGAAGAAGTCATTAACTACTCTGAGACGTAAAAATCTGTAGATACAAGCTGACATCTTAATATTTATATATGAAAGGAACGGAACATAAGACTATGGCAGTTCGAAAAAAAGGCGGCCTTGGTAAAGGAATTGATGCATTGATTTCGCCTGTTTCAAGTAAAGAAGTTGAAACAGAAAAAGTCATCATTGAAAAGCCTGTAGAAAAGATTGTAGAAAAAGTAGTAGAGAAGATTATAGAAAAACCTATAGAATTAAAATTGAAAATTGATGAAATTGAACCGAATCGTCTTCAGCCAAGAAAAAAATTTGATGAAGATACATTGCAGGAACTTTCAGAATCCATTAAACAATTTGGTCTTATTCATCCGATCATTGTGAAGAAAAAGGATACATATTATGAAATTATTGCAGGAGAACGCCGGTGGCGTGCTGCAAGAATTGCCGGATTGGATGAGATTCCTGTCATTGTAAAAGAATATACAGACAAAGAATCAATGGAGATTGCTATTGTTGAAAATCTCCAGAGAGAAGATTTGAATCCGATTGAAGAGGCACAGGCATATCGATGTCTTATTGATGAATTCGGATTAAAGCAGGATGAAGCAGCTCAAAAAGTTTCAAAAAGTCGTACTGCAGTAACAAATGCATTGAGATTATTAAAACTGGATGAACGCGTGCAACAAATGGTTATAGACGATATGTTGAGCGGTGGACATGCAAGAACTTTATTAGCAATTGAAGATAAAGATGAACAATATAACATGGGAATGCTTGTTTTTGATAATAAAATGAGTGTTCGTGAAACAGAAAAGTTAGTCCGCGATTATTTGAAGAAAAAAGAAATAAAAAAAGAAAAAGAGATAAAAGAAGACTATTCGCAGATGCAAACAATCTATCATCAACTTGAGGAACGGATGAAAAATGTCATTGGATCTAAAGTTGCCATTCATAGCAGAAACTACAAAAAAGGAAAGATTGAGATTGAATATTATTCAAATGACGAACTGGAAAGGATTATTGATTTAATAGAATCAGTAAAACAGGTATAATAAAATGAATAGTAAGATTTTATCAGGATTAAAATTCGATCCGGGGCTTCTGATCATTGGTATGTTTATCCTTATAATTTTGCTTTTTTTATACTGTTTGTCATTACATAGAAAACAGGCAAAATTAAATCAGAAATACAGAGCTTTTATGCGCGGAGGACGTGGGGCAAAGTCATTGGATGAGGCATTAGAAATAAAAATGGAATCTTTAAATAATATTAAAGATACAAATGATGGCTTAAATGAAAGAATTGCCCGACTCGAAAAAAGCATGGGGCATTCCTATCAGAAGATCGGTATTGTTAAGTATGATGCATTCAAGGAAATGGGTGGAAAATTAAGTTTTGCATGTGCTATTTTGAATAATACAAATGATGGATTTGTACTTAACTCAATTCACAGTAAAGAGGGATGTTATAATTACATTAAAGAAATTATCAAAGGTGAATCCTTTCTTCCGTTAGGAGAAGAGGAGGCAAAAGCTTTGGAAATGGCCATGCAGTATGGTATGGGTAACGAAT
>JAEDFX010000057.1 GCA_016297805.1 Treponema sp.
ACAGAGGTAAACTAAAAAAACAATCGAGGATTGTTTTTTTAGTGCGTCAAATAGAAGAAAGTTCGCGAAGAGAACTTTCGACATATTTTATAAAATAAGAAAAAAACAATCGAGGATTGTTTTTTTAGTGCGTCAAATAGAAGAAAGTTCGCGAAGAGAACTTTCTGCATATTTTATAGAATAAGAAAAAAAACAATCGAGGATTGTTTTTTTAGTGCGTCAAATAAAAAAAGAGCTTGCGAATGCGAGCTCTTTTTCTTTTATATTGTTTTATATAGTTTATTAACCAACAACAAGATTAACAAGTTTATCTTTTACGATAATACACTTTTTGATTTCAAGACCGTCAGTAAACTTCTTAACACCTTCACGTGATAAAGCTGTTTCTTTAAGAACTTCATCTGAAGTTCCAGGAGCGGCTTCGAAAGTATCACGTTTCTTTCCGTTTACCATTACAACGATTGTTTTTGCATCATCCTTTGTAAAATCTTCATTGAAGGTTGGCCACTGAACATATGCAATAGTTTCTTTATTGCCAAGTTTTTCCCAAAGCTCTTCACCAAGGTGAGGAGCATATGGAGAAAGAACTTTAACAAAGTCTGCCCACATAGCTTTTGGAACTTCTGGTAATTTTGATACTTCATTAATGAAAATCATCATCTGGCTGATTGCAGTATTGAAGTTTAAGGTACTTGTATCATCAGTTACTTTTTTGATTGTCTGTGCAAATGTTTTGCGAGCAGATACCAAAGCTTTATCTTCAAGTTTTCCTGTAATATCAATATCACTCATTGGTTTTTCAGAAACAGCCCAAACTTTTTCAAGGAAACGGTGAATACCAACAATACCCTGTGTAGACCAAGGTTTGGACATTGTTAAAGGACCCATGAACATTTCATACATACGAACAGAGTCTGCACCATAAGCTTTGATTTCATCATCAGGATTAACTACGTTTTTCAAAGATTTAGACATCTTGGCTACAATCTGTTCAAGTTCTTCGCCTGTTGCCTTTTCGTAGTATTTTCCGTCGTCTTTCTGTTCAACTTCATCAACTGGAACAAGAGTTTTGTTTTTGCGCTGGAATGCAAATGAAGTAATCATACCCTGGTTTACAAGTCGCTGGAAAGGTTCTTTAGTTGTAACAACTCCACAGTCATAAAGTACCTTGTGCCAGAAACGAGCGTAGAGAAGATGAAGAACTGCGTGTTCAGCACCACCAATATATAAATCAACTGGCATCCAGTATTTTTCAGCTTCTGGAGAACAGAACTGTTTGTCGTTATGTGCATCAAGATAGCGGAGATAATACCAGCAAGATCCACCCCACTGAGGCATTGTGTTAGTTTCTCGTTTTGCAGGTTTTCCACATTTTGGACATTTGCAGTTTACCCAAGAATCAATTGCTGCCAAAGGAGATTCGCCTGTACCTGTTGGCTGATATGATTTTACTTCTGGTAAAGTAAGTGGTAATTCCTCTTCTGGAACAGGTACAGTACCACAATCTGGACAATGTACCAAAGGAATTGGTTCACCCCAATAGCGCTGACGGCTGAATACCCAGTCGCGAAGTTTATAGTTGATAGCCTTGCGACCAATCTTTTTTTCTTCAAGGAATTCAAGCATTTTTGCGATAGCGTCTTTTTTGTTTAAGCCATCAAGGAATTCAGAATTAACATGGATTCCATCCTGTGTCCAAGCCTGCTTTTGAACATCAACCTCTGACTTTAATACTTCGATGATAGGAAGGTTGAATTTTTTGGCAAATTCCCAGTCACGGTCATCATGGGCTGGAACGGCCATAATTGCACCTGTACCGTAAGAAATCAAAACATAATCAGCAATCCAAATAGGAATCAATTTTCCGTTTACAGGGTTGATTGCATAGCTTCCTGAGAAAACACCGGTTTTATCTTTTGCCAAATCTGTACGTTCAAGATCAGATTTTTTAGCAGCTTCTTCCTGATATGCTTTTACTGCAGCTGCCTGTTCTGGAGTGGTGATTGAATCAATAATTTTGTGTTCTGGAGAAACAACCATATAAGTTGCTCCGAATAATGTATCACAACGAGTTGTATATACTGTAAGTTTATTGTCAGTTGGTTTTCCGTCTTTATCTGCAACTGTGAAAGTAACTTCAGCACCAGTTGATTTTCCAATCCAGTTGTGCTGCATTGCTTTTACAGATTCTGGCCAGTCAAGAGTTTCAAGGTCGTTATCAAGACGATCTGCATAATCAGTAATTTTCAGAATCCACTGACGAATGGTCTTGTGTGTTACCTGAGAACCACAGCGATCACATTTACCTTCTTTAACTTCCTCATTAGCTAGACCTGTCATACAAGAAGGACACCAGTTAATTGGAGTTTCAGCTTCGTAAGCCAGTCCCTTTTTATAAAGCTGGAGGAAAATCCACTGTGTCCATTTGTAATATTCAGGCTCACAGGTAGAAACGCAACGGTCCCAATCGTAAGAGAAACCAAGAGATTTAATCTGCTGTGTAAAGTGTTCAATGTTAGCATTTGTTGTTGTTTTTGGATGAGTTCCAGTTTTAATTGCATAGTTTTCTGCTGGAAGACCAAAAGCATCGTATCCCATTGGATGAAGAACATTGTAACCGTTCATTCGTAGGTAGCGGCAGTAAATATCAGTTGCTGTGTAACCTTCAGGATGTCCTACATGTAATCCTGCTGCTGAAGGATAAGGGAACATATCCAAGACATACATACGTTTTTCTTTTGGATATTTTTCATCTTCTGTTGTTTTAAAAGTTTTGTGTTCGTCCCAGTATTTCTGCCATTTTGGCTCAATACTTTCAAATGGATACTTACTCATTTATATGCCTCTATAATGTTTAAATAGTGCATATATTATAATGAAAAGACTTGTATATTTAAAGGGTTGTTTATGCAGGTAAAGTTAATTAAGTGCTTTCTGTATGGTTTCCAGATTAAGGCGCATAGCATCAAGATAAGTTGTACTACCCATGCTTTCTCTCAAAGATGTACATTGCATGGAATCCAGGGTGAAGGTATCACAACTTGGTTTTTTTGCGGCCAGAATCACAGATTTTGAAATTTTTTTATCACTATCATCAAGTACAAATATTGAATTAAGCTGATACTCATTAAGTTTGCTGGCTAGAAAATCAATAATTTCTGTAGGGGCGGAGGTTTGTTTTGTACAATCAGGAAGGGCAGAAAAATATTTAAGACCATAATTTTCTGAAATGTAGTAAAAAGGAAATCTGTCACAGATTATAAGCGGTTTATCAGGAAGATTTTTTATAATTGATTTGTATGTGCTGTCCATACTGTTGAGCTGTTCAATATAATCAACGTAATTTGACTGATATTTTTCTGAATTCCCGGGAACCATTTCTTTTAAGATTTCTGTAATTGCATTGCAGCAGATTTTTGCGTAATCAAGAGAAAGCCAGATATGTTCATCTGGGGGTGTTATTCCTGTAGTCGATTCAATAATTTTATATAAATTCAGTATGCGGGAAGGTTTATCCTCTGATGAAGAAAGAATGTCATCAATCCATTTATCACTTTCACCGCCAATATATATTAATAAATCATATGAAGTGAGTTGTGATATATCATTCTGATCTGGTTGATAATAATGTAAGTCCAATCCATTTTTTATTAGAAGAGTCTGGATTGTTTCATTTTCCAAGCCACCTGTAATGGATCGTGTCCAATCGTATTGAGGAAAGTAGGTTGAAAGAATTTTAATTTTATTTGAAGAATCTTTTTTTGCAGGTTTACAAGAAATTAAGGAGAATAGCACAATAGACAAAATAAGAAATCTGATTTTTTTCAAGATACCCACCTTTAAAATAATATACCCGACCAGTTTATTATAAAACAGATCGGGTATAAAAGGAATTATCCTATGCAGAAATTAGAAAATCTTTTTGAATTCTTCCAAAAGAATAGGTGTTTCGATTGAAGCATCAAGATTTGTCATATTTCCCTTTTTGTTGTAGAAGTCGATTAAAGGCTGTGTCTGTTCCTTGTAAACTTCCATGCGGTGAAGGATAGATTCCTGTTTGTCATCATCACGCTGGTAGATTTCTCCACCACATTTGTCACAAACACCTTCAACTTTTGGAGGAAGTGTAAGTACATTGTAGTTTGCACCACAAGCTTTACAAACACGACGTGTGCTCAAGCGTTTAAGAACGATTTCTTCAGCAATTTCGAAGTTTACACATTTAAGTTCAAGACCAAGTGTATCAAGCATTTCTGCCTGTGGAATTGTACGTGGGAATCCATCAAGAATGAATCCGTTTTTGCAGTCATCCTGAGCAAGACGATCTTTTACCAATTCAAATGTTAAATCATCAGATACCAAAGAACCTGAATCAATAATAGCCTTAACTTTTACTCCAAGTGGAGTCTGTGCTTTAATGTTTGCACGGAAAATATCTCCTGTAGAGATGTGTGGAATGTTGTAGTCTGCTGCAACTTTTACAGCGAGGGAACCTTTACCAGCTCCAGGTGCACCTAAGAAAATAAAATTATTCATATTCATACTCCTATAATTATAGTCAAAAATGTAACACATATATTTTATTATGAAAATCCGTTGGGAGCAAGTGGAAATAAATTGAAGGTTTTTGAAGACTGATGTGACAGTAATGACTGACATGACTGTATTTAAATTGTGATACACTGATGTCAGTCATTACTGTATTTAAAAATCAGAATTTTTATATTGACGATATCCTTTGTATATAATTAAATTTGTACTATAACTTAATTTTTCGGGGGATTTATTATGAAAAAATTTCCAAAATGGCTGATTGTTGTAGCTGTTGTATTAGTTTGTGTATTTGGCATTTTTGGTGCATATAAGAATACATATAATTCACTTGTATATTTAGATGAGGAAGTAACTTCCCAGTGGGCAGAGGTTCAGAATCAGTATCAGCGTCGTATGGATTTAATTCCAAATCTTGTTTCTACTGTAAAAGGTTATGCAGCACACGAAAGTGATGTATTTAAGCAGGTTTCCGATGCTCGATCTAAAGCTGGTGGACAAATCAATATTTCTGATGATGTTCTTTCTGATCCAGAAGCATTTGCACGCTATCAGCAGGTACAGGATCAGTTAGGTTCAAGTTTACAGAGACTTCTTATGGTTACAGAAAATTATCCAGAGCTTAAGGCTGATAAAAACTTCCTGGCATTGCAGGATCAGCTTGAAGGAACAGAAAATAGAATCACTGTTGCTCGTAAACGATTTAATGATACTGCAAAGGTTTACAATACAAAGGTAAGAAGTTTTCCAACAAGTATTGTTGCAAATATGGGTGGATTTGAAAAGAAAACATATTTTACTGCTAGTGCTGAAGCTCAATCAGCGCCTAAAGTAGAATTTTAATTTTTTGGAAAATTTATGAAATATAAAACTCTCGTAAAAAAGCTTAATCTTTCAGAAGCTGATTTTGAAACTATTAAGAAAACTGTGGCAGATGTGGAATCAAAAACTACTGGAGAAATTGCAGTAGCAGTTGCTCCAGAAAGCACCCATTATTCTTTTTGGGAACTACTTGCTGCCAATGTTTTTGCGGCTATTGTGTTAGTAGTTTTACTGCCTTTTTCAGATGTAATTCGTGGGTTATATAGAAATCTTTACTGGCAGAATGAACCTAGCTGGATATTGCCTTTGTTCTATATAATCAGTTGTTTTGCGGCGGTTGTGATTGCTTTTTATCTGTCAAACATTCCAGCTGTAGACCGAATCATAATTCCGCGGGCAGTTCGAATGTCTTGTGTTACTCATAGAGCATTCAGATATTTTACAGAATCTGGAGTTTACGATACAGCTGAACATTCAGGGATTCTGATTTTTGTTTCCTATATGGAGCGTCAGGTTAGAATTATTGCCGACCGTGGTATTTCAGAAAAAATTTCTCAGGATTTGTGGAATTTGATTGCTGATGAGCTGGCAGAAAATCTGAAGAAAGGACAGACTGCTGTTGCTTTTGAATCTGCAATTAAAAAATGCGGTGAATTGCTGGCTGAAAATTTTCCACCACATGAAGAAAATCCTAATGAACTGTCAGATGGACTTGTAGTTCTGGAGGATGCGGAATGGTATTAAAGAAAAAACTTTTAAGCCTGATTATCGCTGTAGGACTTGCTGTTTCTGCTTTTTCTCTGGAAGTGCCTGCTTTAAAAGGCCGGGTAAATGATTATGCTGGTGTTATAAGTTCAGGCACAGAAAAGGAATTGGAAAATTATCTTTTTTCTCTTGAACAGCAATCAGGAATTCAGATGGTCGTTTTGACAGTGCCAAGTCTTAAGGGGGATGATATTGCAAGTTTTGGAATTAAAGTTGCAGAAAAATGGCAGATTGGTCGTAACGGAAAGGATGATGGAGCCATACTTTTGGTTGCAATGAATGAGCATGATGTAAGAATTGAAGTTGGTTATGGACTTGAAGGAACACTTACAGATGCAAAATGCGGTCTGATTATTCGAAACGTAATTATTCCTGAATTTAAGAATGGAAATTACTCCGCCGGTATTTTAAAAGGAATTAAAAATATGGGTGGGGTTGCTACTGGAGATATGGAACTGGTTTCAAGAACTGTAGCAAATGAAAATGACGAAAGTAATGATGATGTTGTTGGATTACTCTTTGTTGTTGTCTGGATGATTTTCTTCTTTATTGTGATCTCTTCAAAAGGTGGATTATGGAAGTGGTTCTTTATTTCACGTATGTTTGGTGGTGGTCACAACTACAGTAATCATAGAGGTCCATACGTACCTCCACGAAACAGTGGATTTGGTGGAGGACTCGGAGGTGGAAGCTTCCACGGTGGTGGCGGACACTTTGGTGGTGGCGGAGCATCAGGACATTGGTAGTAGCTTTACTTAGTTTTATAATCTAATAACTCGTTTAGTTTATTCAGAACTTTCTTTTTGTTCATGGTCCATTTTGGTTCTAGCAGGAGAGCTTTTGGAGGGTCTCCTGTTAGTCTGTGAATAATGATGTCTTTTGGAATGATTTTTAATGCCTCTTTCAGCAAAGTAAAATATTCATCTTCAGAAAGAGGCTTTACTTTTCCCTCATAAAACTCTTTTTCTAAATCTGTTCCCTTTAATATATATAGACTTGTTATTTTAATTCCGTCACTTCCTGCTTCAATTGCAGTTCTGATGGATTTCATCATGTCTTGGAATGTATCTCCTGGTAATCCGAAAATAATGTGGGAAACTACATGAATATTGGGATTTGATTTATGTAGATTTCTGACGGCCTGGATATACACTTCATTGGAAAAACCTCTGCGAATGTATTGAGCAGTTTTTTCGTTGCAGGTTTGAAATCCTAGTTCTACTTGAAGAAATGTTTGATTTGCAATATTGCCAAGAACTTGCAGGCAATCTGTACTCAGGCAGTCGGGTCTGGTGGCAATTGCCAGACCTGAAATTTGTGGACTATTCAAAGCCGCTTTCCATTGTTTTTCCAATTTAGATAAATCACCGTAGGTGTTGGTGAAATTCTGAAAATATGCAATATATTTCGCTGATTCAGGATTTTTGATTTTCCCTGCTACAATTTTTTTTGCATCTTCTATAGTTTCTGCAGTAAAATCCCCGCTACCAGAGGGACTACAAAATATACAACCTCGTGTATCTAGAGTTCCATCTCGATTCGGGCAGGTACAACCACTTTTTAAAGAAATTTTGTATGTTTTTTCATGGAAAATTGATTTGTAGAAATCATTAACAGTCATAAATCATCAAAAATGTGAACGCTCAAGACTGACATCAGTGTTACGCTCAATGTGACAGCGATGTCAGTCTTGAATGTTCATGTCTTTATAGTTAATTTTCTTCGGGATACTCCGATTCTGTCTCCCACTTCAAAAAATTCTGTATCGAATTCTTCATTTGTTTTAAGGAATTCTACATATTTTTGAATCTTCTTTACCAGCTTTTTTGTACTGTAATTGTGAGTCAAACTTAAATCATCAACCATGCCGTGGAAAGAAAGATTGTCGCTGATAAATACTCCATATTCAGACAGATTGACTTTGTATTTTTCAAAGAATTTAGTGTATTGAGCTTTTGCTGCATCTATAAAAATCAAATCAAATTTTGAATCACCAAAGTCATGGGTAAGAGCATCATCATGAATGGCTGTAATCTGATTTTCCAGTCCGCAGTTCTTGAAGTTTTCTACAGCCTTAATATGTCGGTCAATATCCAGTTCAATTGTAGTAACGTGAATATCAGGCGACAGACCTGCAAATCTTATGGAAGAATAACCGATGGCAGTTCCAATTTCCAGAACTGTTTTTACATTGTGTTCTTTGATGTAATCGCAGATAAAATCACAGCCTTCATCCTGCATAATAGGAACTGCTTCACGATTCGCGTAGGCTTTGATTGAAAGAAGATTAGTGTTCATGACGTACCTGTTCCAGTCCTCGTTTAAACTGAGGAATACGTGCACAAGTTACTGTATTCCAGTCGCTGCGATCACCACGCTGCAGAAAATGATAAGCAACGCCTGCAATCATGGCACCATTGTCACCACATAATTTTAATGGTGGGAAAATACATTTCAAATCGGAACGTTCTGCCAGCATAGCACGAAGCCTAGAGTTTGCAGCAACACCGCCACCACAAACAACAGTTTTCAATCCTGTATCATCTGCAGCAAGAAGAAGTTTTTTCACAAGAGTTTTTATGGCTGTTTCCTGGAATGCAGCACACATGTTTTCTGTCGAATGTTCATAGCCTGGCTGCCAGAACAAATCGCACTGATGAATGACTGCAGTTTTTAATCCACTGAAAGAAACATCATATCGATGTTCTTTTTCATCCAGCTTAGGTACTGGGAATTTTGCAGCTTTAGGGTCTCCATTTTTAGCCAGATTATCAATAATAACCCCTCCTGGATAACCAAGACCGTAGAACTTTGCAACCTTATCAAAGGCTTCCCCAACGGAATCATCTACAGTAGTACCAAGAATTTCCAAATCATCAAATCCGTTTACTTTACAGATAATACTGTGACCACCACTAACAAGAAGTCCCAGAAATGGATACTCAACGGGTGTCTGAAGCTGAGCAGCATATAAGTGTCCCAGCATATGGTTTACAGCAATAAAAGGTTTGTTTGTGGCCCATGCAAGAGTTTTTCCAAAAGTGAAACCAACCAAAAGAGAACCCATAAGACCAGGACGGTTTGTTGCTGCAACGGCATCAATATTATCCATAGTCAGGTTTGCTTCTGTGAGTGCCTGACGAACAACTGGCAGAATCCATTCAGCATGCTTTCGGCTGGCAATTTCTGGAACAACACCCTTATAAATCTGATGGAAAGGAATTTGTGTGGCAACAACGTTACTTATAATTGTGCGTCCGTCTTCAACAATGGCACAGGCTGTTTCATCACAACTACTTTCTATTCCTAAAACCTTCATAAAATCCTCGATTCTTCTATATTAATATTTCTTTGCTTTAGATTTTGTAACTGTGGTGAAAGTATATCCTTTTTCCTTAAGTTCGGGATACACTTCCATCAAAAATTCTGGAAGAAAATCTGCACTCCAGATGTGTCCTATCATTATAACGCTTCCAGTTTTATTGGCAATATCCAGATTTAGGCGCAGTTCTTTAAGGGCATTTTCCTTTGTTTTTTCATTATCAAGGAAGTTGCCGTTTCTTTCATAATACGAATAGCCCATTTCTTTTGCAACATAAGGAACCTGAGTATCTTTGTTGGTGCGGCTGTCCAGAAAGAACACTCCGTTTTCAGATGCAACACGCATTACAACTTCCATCTGTTCAGCATTAGCTGTAATTGCAGAGCCTTCGTGATTATTAAAGCCTGCAATTGGACCAATTTCATTTATGTTATAGAACAGAGTTGAAATGATTTCGCTCTCAGTCATTTCTGGCTTTATGGCACCAGGACCTGGATTTGTATTGTTGTTTACTGCCTGCATTGGCTGATGAAGCATAAGCTCTTTTCCTGAAGCACGAATTCTTCTGGCAGATTCAGCAGAGTAGGTGAGTCGTGGAAGAACTGCAATTGTGATTGGGAATGGAAGCTCCAGAAATGGTTTTAGATGATTTAAATTCTGGCCGCCATCATCAAAAACAAATACTAACTGTGCACCGTTTTTTGCCTGAGGAAAATTGTAAGATTTTTTTGCAGGAGCAGATTCCTGTTTTTTAGCAGGTTCGGTTTTTGGAGTAACAGTTTTTTGTTCTGCTGGTTTAGTTTCAACAGGTTTTGGTTCTTCATTTTTTTTCTCAACTGGTTTTGGGGTAGAAGCTGGAGTAGTGACTGTAGTTGTTGCTGGTTTTGGAGCCGGCTTTGTTTCTTCCTTTTTTACTGGAGATGTTTCTGTTTTTTTAGGCTTTACTTCTTCTTTTTTAGTTTCAGCTTTTTTTTCTGATTTTTTATTATCAGCTATTTTTACAGGTTCTTGTATCTGTTCATTTTTTTTCTCATTTTCAAAACGCTGGCTTATTTCAGAAGATTCAGGAGATTTTACAGTTGTAACCAGCAGCAATGCCATACAGATGGTAATGATTGA
This sequence comes from Treponema sp., assembly GCA_016297805.1. GTDB lineage: Bacteria > Spirochaetota > Spirochaetia > Treponematales > Treponemataceae > Treponema_D. The sequence goes on from JAEDFX010000057.1 coordinate 10,580, forward strand.
TGCGCAAAGAATTATTATTTTGTATGCAGGTATATAAACCTTTGGCTTTTTGGATCTGCGTTTCTTTGTAGTTTTTGTTGATGTAGTACGTTTTTTCTGTGGCATGATATAGTGATTTTAATCGTTTCTTTGACTATTTTCAATAAATATACTATAAATGTACTATTGTATAAATCGAGAGGATTGTAAAATGATTATTACTTGTCTTGACCTTGAAGGTGTTTTAGTTCCAGAGATTTGGATTGCATTTGCAGATGCTGTTGGTATTCCTGAACTTCGTCGCACTACTCGTGATGAACCAGATTATGATAAATTGATGAATTACCGTATTGGCATCTTGAAAGAACACGGACTTGGTCTTAAAGAAATTCAAGATACAATCAAAAAGATTGAACCACTTCCTGGTGCTAAGAAATTCCTTGATGAACTTCGTTCATGCTGCCAGACAATCATTATTTCTGATACATTCAGCCAGTTTGCTGCTCCTTTGATGGAAAAGCTTGGTCTTCCAACAATTTTCTGTAATGAACTTGTTGTTTCAGAAGCTGGAGAAATTACTGGTTACAAAATGCGTTGTGAAAAATCAAAACTTACAACTGTAAAAGCTTTACAGTCAATTGGATATGAAACAATTGCTTCTGGTGATAGTTTTAATGATTTGGGAATGATTCAGGCTTCTAAGGCAGGTTTCTTGTTCCGTTCAACAGAAAAGATTATTAAAGAGTATCCACAGTATCCTGCATTTACAGAATATTCTGAATTACTGGATGCTATTAAGAAGTATTTGTAATGAAAAAAAAGCTGCCCTTTGGCAGCCTTTTTTTTAACGCTTTTCCAATTGTAGCCTAATAAATCATAGTACCGATACCGCGGTCGCTGAACATTTCTATTAGTAATGAATGTGGTACACGACCGTCGATAATGTGGGTTCTTGGAACTCCGCCGTTTAATGCTGTTTCGCAGCAGTCAATTTTTGGAATCATACCGCCGGCAATAACACCTGTAGCTTTAAGAGAACCAATGGCTGTGCGTTCGATGCGTTTAATCAAAGTAGTTGGATCATCAATATTACGCAAGATTCCCGGTACATTTGTAAGCTGAACAAATTTTTCTGCTTTTAATGCAACTGCAATTTTTGCCGCCGCTGTATCTGCGTTGATGTTGTAGTTTGCGTTGTCTCCCTGTTCACCAAGAGCCACTGTTGAAACTACAGGAATGAATCCTTCATCAAGAAGGGATGTAAGAATCTCAGGATTTACTTCAGTTACTTCTCCCACGTATCCTAGGTCTTTTTCAGTTTTCTTTGCACGCAGTAAACCTGAATCTACACCAGAAAGACCAACTGCCTTTCCACCTTTCTGCAAAAGAATACCAACAATGTCTTTGTTCAATTTGCCAGTTAAAACCATTTGAACAATTTCCATTGTTTCTGCATCTGTATAACGAAGTCCATCTACAAATTTAGATTCTTTGCCAACTTTATCAAGCATTTTATTGATTTCTGGTCCACCGCCGTGAACTAAAACAACCTTAATACCGATTGTGTTCAAAAGAACGATATCTTCCATTACAGCCTGCTTCAGCTCTTCGTTTAGCATTGCGTTTCCGCCATATTTTACAACAACAACTTTGCCGCACCACTGTTTGAAATAAGGAAGCGCCTCAGAAAGAACCTGAGACCACTGTTCTGCTGTTAAATTTTCTTTATTTTCTTCTATCATAATATACTCCAAATATGTTTAACCGTAGATAAACGCAGATAATAAGTTTTTATCAGCGTTCATCAGCGTGAATCTGCGGTTATTTAAGTCCTATAGTCACCATTTATTTTTACATAGTCATAAGTCAAATCGCAGCCCCATGCTGTTCCACTGGCATTGCCTTCGCCACACTGAACAAGAATTTCAACAGCCTGTTCACTCATGATTTTCTTTGCTACATCTTCATCAAAATCAAGAGGCACACCGTCCTTGTAAACCTGAAGAATATTATCGCCATGAACTTCAAAATCATCATAATTTTCAAAGTAACGGTTTGAGTTTGATTTACTTGTGAACCAGATGCTTACTTTGTCTGGATCAAATTCAATTCCGCTGTAGCCCATTGCACAGAGGAAACGTCCAAAGTTTGCATCAGCCCCGAACATTGCGGCTTTTACCAAAGAAGAACAGATGATTTCTTTTGCAAGACCGCGGGCAGCTTCTACAGTTTTTGCGCCATTTACATTACATTCAACAAGGCGGGTAGCACCTTCACCGTCGGCAGCAATTTTCTTTGCCATTACAGTGTTCATTTTGTTCAATGCGGCAAGGAAGGTGTCGTAATCTGCACCTTCAGAAGTAATTTCTGCATTGCCAGCCAATCCGTTTGCCATGATTGTAAGAGTGTCGTTTGTAGAAGTATCGCCGTCTACAGAAACGCAGTTGTAAGTTCCCAAAATTGATGATTTAAGAGCTTTGTCCAGCATGCTAGAGGAAATTGCACAGTCTGTTGTAATAAAGCTGAGCATTGTTCCCATGTTGATGTGAATCATGCCGGAACCTTTACACATTGTCCCCATTTTGCACAATTTGCCACCAACTTTGAATTCAACAGCACATTCTTTGAAGTGAGTATCAGTTGTCATGATTGCAACGCGGGCTTCTTCGTGACCTTTTTTAGAAAGTCCTGCTTTAAGAGTTTCGATGTTGTTTTCAACTTTTGTAACGTCAAACTGAGCACCAATTACACCAGTTGAGTAAACAATTACATCTTCAGTTTTAATTCCAAGTGCACCTGCTGCAGCTTTTGCCATTCTCAAAGCATTTTCTGCCCCCTGAGCACCTGTACAGGTATTTGCGTTTCCACTGATTTCGATAGCTGCCTGAGCCCGGCCATCTGCAATGAATTTTTTAGCCAGCTTAACACTTTCTGACTGTATCCGGTTCTGAGTAAAAACGCCGGCAGCGTTACAAGGTACTTCAGAATATACCAAAGCTGTATCATTGATTTTGCGGCTGGCTTTAATTCCAACCCGCATTCCATTTGCAGTAAAGCCCTGTGGAGCACAAACTCCACCATCAATAAATTTAATTTCAGACATAAACGCCTCGAAAAAGTGTGTATATTTATACAATCAAACTGTATATTTATGCAGAGATATTAGCATATTGTGGGAAGTTTTGCAAATATTGTTAGGAATTTAATTTTTCCAGATCATCTACAAGGTTTTTGACTATATTACGTTTTTCTTTGGGAAAGTGATTTAATTTTTCTGCAATTTGAATTACGTCATTTGGATAAATGGGTTGGGGAGTAGATTTTGCAGGGTTTTTATTAGTTCCTGTAACAAGATATTCCACAGAAACATTCGAAGTAAGCTGGTATGATGCAATATATTTCTGCAACAAGTTTAGTGAAAAATTCGGGTTCACACCTGTATATTCAGTAAATGGAACAACAGATGTAAGTAAGTGGAATTATACTCTACATAATGGTGATTCAATTCGAGGAGAAGTAACTCAGAATACAAAAGCAAATGAATTCCGCCTGCCTACAGTCGAAGAATGGCAGTATGCAGCCAAGGGCGGACAGAAATATACATATTAAGGAAGCAATGACCTTAACGAAGTAGGCTGGTATACAGAAAACAGTGGAGGTGAAACACATCCTGTTGCACAGAAGAAGTCAAACGGATACGGCTTATATGACATGAGCGGAAACGTTTGAGAGTGGTGCTGGGATGTCAGCATCTAGTACAGCAGCTACTGCTATTACTGCGGTGGCGGCTATAACAACAACGGCTACCGCTGCAAGGTAGATGGCAGGGACAACGGCAACGCTGACTACCAGTACGGCCGCCTTGGTTTCCGCATTATCTGTAACATTGAACACAGATTAAAAAATATCAATAAAATCAACTTGCAGTAGTCTTACATCTTCACCACAGACCACATAACCTTAGGCTGCTTTGGATTTACTCCCAGCTTTTCAAACAAAGTTGGCAGATTTACAAACTCATAGCCTTCAGCCTGCAGTTCAGGAACAATTCTATCTACAGCTTCAAGAGTAGCTTTGTTTCCTTCCATAACGTGCAAAAGATAAATTGTGCCGTTTTCTGTAAGCTCTTTCATTTTGTTGTAGCGGAAGTCTGCATCCTTATCAGGTTCCCAGTCGTTGCAGCCCTGACCGCAGATAAATGGAAGAGGAATAAGGTCGTACATTTTGTCGGAAACGGAAATGTATGGCGGACGGAAAAATTCCGGACGTTTTC
>JAEDFX010000183.1 GCA_016297805.1 Treponema sp.
ATCTTAATTATGCAAGTGTGATTGATTCAACACGTACTTTTGTGTACTGCTGTCTATGACCAATTACACGGTGATAATCTTTCTTTGCCTTGTATTTGAATACCAAAACTTTCTTGTCACGGAAAGATTCTTCTACTACTACTGTAACTTTTGCACCTTTTACGTAAGGAGCACCAACACTGATTTTGTCTCCATCGCTTACCAAAAGAACTGTATCGATGTCAATTTTTGTACCTTTTTCAGCATCAAGCTTATCAACTGTAAGGACAACATCTTTTTCAGCTTTGTACTGTTTGCCCTTAAATTCAATAGTTGCGTACATATTATACCTCTATTAAAATGATTCATTTTGAGCGCCCGGTGCAGAGGAAACAGGAAACGTAAATCCAACCTGCAAAAGACTGGTAAAAAGACCGGGTAGAAATATAAAACGGGGATTAAATACCACTACACCGTTAGTCTAAATACGTATCAAATATAATAATGAAAACACATTTTTTATGCAATACTTAAGCTGATTGTTTTACGATATAAAAAAAGATATGATGTACATTATGAATAAAAAACGGTTACTTCAGCATTCAAATGTTCAATTCCTGTACCCTTCGGATAATATATATGATTCTTATAAGAATTTTATAAGATTCCTATCGATTGCATTTTTTCCTGGATTAAGCTTAAGATTAGAAACTTTACCGTTAACCCAATCAAAATCAACGGTGTAACCACCTTTTATACCAATTCCTCTTACTGATCCAGTCTGCCATGCTTGTTCAGATGGTAGAGCAGGTAAAAATTTTACATTGACACTTCCGTCCGATTGTGCCTCACTTTGAACAAGCATTCTGATAATTGCAGCCAATGAACCAAAATTTCCATCAATCTGAAATGGAGGATGATTATCCAAAAGATTTGGTAGCGTTGAATTTTTCAATAATGTTGTAAGAGCAGTAAGTGCTTCATTACCCTGTTCCAACTGTGCTCTAAAATTTATAATCCAGGCCTGACTCCAACCAGTATGACCACCTCCATTGGTAAGACGTTTTTCTAGCGTTTTCTTGCAGGCATCAACGAGTTCAGGAGTTTTTTCGACAGTAATTGTGTGCCCTGGATACAATCCATAAAGATGGCTCACATGACGATGACCTGGCTCTACCTCTTCAACTTCTGTATTCCATTCCATTAATGAACCATCTTTATTCAAGGAAGGACTTTTTAAATGAGACAAAACATATTCAAAATCATCAAAATCGGAATCTTTATACTTTTTTCCATTTGCGTCACAAGCCTGAGACATTAAAACTCTATGTGCGGCTAAACAACTTTTAAAAAGATGTTCAAGAATCATGTTATCCATCTCACAGCCCTCTGAAAAAGCACCAATCTGTCCAGTTTTAGTTACATATGAATTTTCAGGAGACAAAGAAGGATTTATAACAAGATAAGGTTTTCCATCTGAAGCAATTAAATCGCAAGGCTGAAGATAATCAACAAAAAAAAGACATGCTTCATGTATTAAATAATAATAGCGGGCTAATACAGAAATATTTTGAGTATATTCAAAATGTTCCCATATATGAGTGGCCATCCAGGCCGCACCAAGAACCCAGTAAGTTCCTGGAATCCATGAATCCTGAGGACAAGCATCACCCCAATAATCAATATTATGATGAAGAACATATCCTTTACATCCATACATTTTTTTTGCAACATAACATCCATTTTCGTAAGATCTTTCAAGTAAATCAAAGAATGGATATTCACATTCATTTAAGGAAGTTAAATTAACAGGCCAATAATTCATCTGAGCATTTATATTAATTGTATATTTACTTCCCCATGGAGGATCCATATAACAGTTCCATAATCCCTGCAACGTAAGTGGCAATTTACCAGGTTTACGGCTACCTGAAATTAACAAATAACGATCAAAATTGGCATAAGTATTAACAAGTTGAACATTTTCAGGAGAAGCAGATTTCAAAAGTTCTGGAGTTGATATATTATTTTCTTCGACACTACCAATCTGAACAGTACATCTATCCCAATAAGATTTATATTCATTTATATGCCATGCAAAAAAATCTTCAGCTGCAGCACTAACACCTATAGATTCAATTCGTTTTCTTATTTTTAAAAGTTTAGTTTTACAGTTCTTTATATACTTAGAGTTTTCTTTTATCTTAGATATACCTTTCTTATCATATTCAAGACTTTGAATATCAATAATAAACAAAACTTCATCACATTTATCACCAGCAAGACATAATCCAGAAGTATATTCTTTTCCTCCCGAAGCAATTGCAGTAACACCTACACAAAAAGGAATTCCATGTGCATCTTCAAGAAAAAGACAATTATTTTCAGTATAAATAATATCAGACCATATTCCTCTATCAAGATAACCTCGATAATTAATAGAAGAAGGTTTATCAGCATAAACGTGCATGAAAATAACATCATCAATAGCACTTACCCAAATTCTACGAAGAAATTCTGTACCTTTATTGTCAATATATTTTATAACAGAACAAGCTTCAGACAGATTTAAAAAAGCTTCATATGATTCTACACTTTTTTGATCAGCCTTATGTTGTAAAGGCCAGCCACATTCAAGTCCTTTATTTTCATCAGAGAAAAAATCTATTTTAAAATCTCCTGCAGTCTGATAAACTCGTTCATTAAACCCCATTCCACTAATGGTTTCAAATCCTAAAGCCTGTGCCTCTAAAACATTTCCAGATTTGATTAAATCACGAATTTTTTTAATAGATTTATAAGAGTCAGGATTACATCTATTTTGAGGTCCACCGGACCAAATACCTTCCTCGTTTAACTGAATAATTTCATTACATGGATGAGTTTTTATCATACATCCAAGACGTCCATTTCCAAGAGGCAGAAAATCTTCCCACTTTTCAGGAATTTTATTAAAAAACAATTTATCAAACATAAAATAGATTATATAAAAAAGGAGAATTGATTTAAACAAAAAAAGGCTGTCCTTTTTTTGAAGTTTATACAACTTCTTGGACAGCCCCTTTTTTATGGGCAGTGAGAGGGTCGAACTCCCGACATTCTGGGTGTAAACCAGACGCTCGTACCATCTGAGCTAACTGCCCAAAAAAAAGCCTGGCAGCGCGCAATATTCGATGAAGCTAAAAACTGCTTCCGCAGTTTTCCTAACGCTTCTTCGATATTAGCGCTACTTTCCCGCACAGAGCAGCACTGCTCTTCAGCGGGATTTCTCAATTCAGTTTAATGATTTTATTTAAATAAAAAAAGCCCGGCAGCTTCCTACTTTCCCGCTGAAGAGCAGTATCATCGGCGTA
>JAEDFX010000184.1 GCA_016297805.1 Treponema sp.
TGCCTTTGCTGGAAATCCTGCATTATGCCTGGGATTTTAGGTGCTGAATAGTTACATCAGCTTTTACGTTTTACTGCGGAAGTTGATAAAAAAGTGGTACACCGATGACTGACATCGGCGTACCTAGTACAAAAACATCTCTTTATTCAGGCCCTTATGAGGTGACAAAGAATTATCTTGATGTTGAAGGACAGTATGGAGCTTCTGTAGGTTCTCAGACTTTTGTAATTCCGAATAAAGATGCAACTTCTGTTTCATGGGGTGGAAAAACTTTTATAAAAAAATAGTTCAGCTTTATAAATTAATAAAAGTCCAGTCTAAGTTTAACTGGACTTTTTTTGTAAAATTTATCTCTTGTAATACATAAAATACTATGTATAATAATATGCGAGAGGTGATTTATGATGGCATTTGAAAAAAAAGAAATTGTCTCTGCAACTCAACTCGTTCGCCAGTTTTCAAACTTCCTGACGGAATTGACAAATAGAAAACTCAAAAAAATTGCAATTATCCGCAATAACGAAATGCAGGCTGTAGTTCTCCCAATAGATGAATATGAAAATCTAGTTTTACGCGCAAGCCTTTCCAATCAAAAATCAGTCAAAGATTTTTTTGGAAGTATAGATAAAGATGAGGCTGCTCAAATGGAAGCTGCTGTTGCGGAGTGTCGCAAGGTTGATGAAAATGAATGGTAAGCTTGTAGATACAAATGTGATTATCCGTTTTTTCAAAGGACAAACAGAACTTTTTTCTCTTTTTGATGATATGGAAAATCTGTATATTTCTTCAATTACGGTTGGTGAATTGATGTATGGAGCAGAGCTTTCAAAAAAATCAGATTTTAATCGTGAAAATTATTTTTGTTTTTGCAAACAGATGAAAGTTCTTTATCCAGATTTAGAGATTGCAAAAAGTTATGGAAAAATAAAAGCATCACTAAAAGAAAAAGGAAAACCTATACCAGAAAATGATATTTGGATTGCGGCAACTTGTCATGCTGCAGATTTAACTCTTATTACAGCTGACAGTGATTTTGATTTCGTCGATGAAATTTCTGTAGAAAAAATGTAATTAAAGAAGCCCTTTATTGAATCAACAAAATTACTGTGTTAGATTTTTTAGGTACACCGATGTCAGTGGTACACCGATGACTGACATCGGTGTACCACTTTTTTTATTATATGTTTTTACACATTAGAACAATTTTAGAACAGTTCTTTTCCAGCTTCGTCTTTTGTTACAAATGGTCCTGGAATTACAGTAGAAGTACGTTTTGTTCCAAAGAAACCTGTATCAAATGTGATAGGTGTTCCATCTGGATTTTCGTATTTTTCTTCTGGTTCAAAGGCCATGTAAATATCGTCTGTGTGCATCAATTTGCAGTTTGAAGCTGGCAAGATATCATAAAGATTTGTTTTAAGAACTGTTTTGCCATTTTCTTCAGCAACTGTAATTTCAACTTTGTTCTTTGTATCAACAACAGCATCTTTATCTTTTGCAGAAGGTTTTGCACCGTTGAAATAAACGTTTCCACCGTACCAAACAGGAAGTTTTGAATAGTAACGGTCAGAAGCAGGAGAACCCATTCCGCAGTATCCATCAAAAAGCTTGTCCCATTCTTCAAATGTTGGATATTCAGAGAACTGGAAAGTACCAGCAAGAATGTTGTTATCATCCCAGCAGTTAGGTTTTGTATTTTCCATAACTTCTTTTAAGTATGGGCGCATGTCTTTCTGAATGAAAATGTTGTTGTAGAATTTATCATCACCGTGGAGGAATGTCATAAAGCCTGCAACTTCTGTGCGGTGTGGAACATGGTATGGTGTGTAGCGAGGTGATGTAAGTGTTAAAGAACCGTTGTCTGTACCAATTCCTACAGCAACTAAAGAACCAGCAATAATGTTGTGAACTAATGCAACACCCTGAGTACAAAGTTTCAATGCTCTGTCTGAAAGGAAAATATTGTTATCAAGCAAAGTTGGTCCGTGAGAAACTTCGATGAAAACATCTTCTGCCATTCCACTTGCCGCATCGTTAGCAAGGTTGTATTCCTTTGGCAAAGTATTATCGTGGAATAAGTTCTGTGTTACACGAGTTCCTTGTGCCTGCCAGTCTAGCCATAAACCCCGTGTACAGTGATGAATGTGGTTACGGCGATAAATACAGTCAATAGCGGCATGCATTTTAATACCACCAATTTCTGCACCTGCAAGATTCTGTTTATTGTTGATATGGTGAATGTGATTATCTTCAATAATCGAGAATACTCCACCAAGGTGTCCTACAATACCAGTCTGGCCACAGTCATGGATTTCACAGCGTCGTACAATATGTGAACCGATATTTTCTTTTGTCCAGCCTTCCATCTGAGCCTGACAGATACAATCACGTTCTGTCTGAGTTCCGTCTTTGTATTTCCATTTGAGCCATTTGTTATCGTTGTTTGGCTGTTTGTATTTTCCTAAAGAAATTCCATTTGTTTTTGCTTCGTAAATGTGACAGTCTTCAATAATCCAGCCTTTAGACCAGTGTGGACCAATCATACCTTCCTGGTAAGCTGTTGGAGGTGCCCACTGTGTAGCTGCCTGAGATACTGTAAAGCCACTCAATGTGATAAAACCTTTACCTTCTTCTGAAGGATAGAAACAGTGGCGGCGAACTGAAATTTCAATATTTTCTTTGTTAGGATCTTTATCCTGGAAGTTTGCATAGAAAACAGTTTCATTAGTTTTTTCATCCTGTTCTGCATGCCAAACATAAGTAGAAAATTCCTGATCCCATGAATTTAATGCAACCTTTGGAGCTTTTACTTCATCAATGCTCTGAACTTCGTACATTGATTTTCCGTTTAAGAAAACATCTCCAAGGTGAGCAATCATATAAGCAATGAACCAGTCACCACTAACAAGTTCTTTATAAGGATTAAAATCGCCGAATATTTTATTTGAAACTCGGGCTGTATAAACGCTGCCTTCAACTTTTGTCCAGTTTTTAACTTCTTCAGCACCAGTAATATGGGCGGCAAGAGGTTTTTCAGATTTATAAATAATCTGTTTACCTTCTGTACCACCATTTTTTGGGTTTACATATTCACGATAAACTCCAGGTGCTACAATTACTTCATCACCAGCTACAGCAATTTCTGCCGCTTGTTGAATTTTTGCAAAAGGTTTGGCTTGAGAACCATCACCACCAGCAGCTGCATTTACGTTAACATAATATTTCATTATTTCTTTATAACTCCTGTTATTAAAATTTTTCATATTAATTTTAATCCAGTTTAGTGGGAAAAGGTAGAATAAAGTTCTATAAAATATGTA
>JAEDFX010000058.1 GCA_016297805.1 Treponema sp.
TGCCTTTGCTGGAACTCCTGCATTATGCCTGGGATTTTAGGTGCTGAATAGTTACGGCGAAAGAGCAGAACAGACTTTCCAGAAAACTGAAGTGGTTTGCAAAACCGAATATTCTTCTTGTTGATGAAGTCGGATATGAACCTTTGAACGCAGAGGAAACCCATGTTCTCTTCCAGCTGATAAACGTAAGGTATGAAACCGGATCTATGATTATGACAAGCAATAAGACATTTGGAAGATGGACTGAGTTTATGAATAACGATGAAGCAGTTGCTACGGCAAGTCTGGACAGACTTCTTCTTCGAACATTTTTCCATATTCGCCAAGTGTTTCATTTCCGTCTGCATCATAATCACGATACTTTGCAACTTCGTCTATAAAGAACAATGAAAGAACTTTGATTCGCAGTCCCTGTTCAAAGAACTCTTTTTCTTTTTCAAAATGACTTCTGATTGTTTCTCTGATTTGAACTCTACGGATGTCTTTTTCTGCAGCATTTCCTGTCATTTCACCCATATACATTACTGTTGGGTCTCCATTGGAACTTACTGCTTTGTTAAAACGCACTGCATTCTGTTCAGGAAGAATTTCTGCAATATAGATGTCTTTATATTCTTCAAGCCCCTCTGAAGCGTTAAAGAGTTTATCTCCTGTGTTGAATTTTTTTGTTATTCGTTTAATTCCGCCATTTTGCTTTACATCAATTTCAAGTTTAACAATTGGGGCTGCATGTGGTGAAAGAATAATAGAATCTGCATAAATATATGTTTGTGTTCCAGCAATATTTTCCAGTTTGAATCCCTTAACTTCTATTTTCTTAACAAGTTTTTGCTTATATGCGTCCAAAGCATCAAGGCGGTAAACAAGGTTATGCTGAACTTTATGAGTTGCAGAGTAATTTATTGTAAATAAAGATTCAAACTGTTTTAATGCATTTTGAGTTGCAGCACCACCCATTCTTTGTGGTTCATCAAGAATAAGGATTGGATGGTTTGCAGAAATAACATCAATAGGACGACGACTTGCAAATTCATCACGCTTTGTATAAATAATACGAGCTTCCTTTGAACGGCCATCCTCTTTCAATGAAGTGTTAAATGCCTGTGTGTTGATAATCATTACATTGATATCACCACTACTTGAATACTGGTCAATCATATTTAAGCGTTTTGAATTATAAATGAAGAAACGAATCTTCTTCTTATAAGTCTGCATAAAGTGCTCTTGTGTATATTCAAGACTTTTATAAATTCCTTCACGAATGGCAACTGATGGAACAACAATCATGAACTTACTCCAGCCATAAGTCTTGTTCAGTTCATACATTGTCTTTGTATAGACATAAGTTTTACCAGTACCAGTTTCCATTTCAATATCAAAACTAGGATGCCCGGCTGTTTTTTCAATTTGAGAAGAATGAATAATAAAATTCTGATCCTGAATTTTATGAATATTTTCCAATAATTCTTTTTCACTTAAAACAAGTTCATTATTTCTGTAACCATTGTCATTTTCTTCTAGAACTTGTTCTTCTGTTTTAGGATCTTCAAAAAGCTGTCCCTGAACTTCAGTTTTAGGAACTTTTGGTAAAATACCTTTATCACGAAGATATAAAACTTTATCTGCATATTGTTGGCCTTCAAAACATTTTACTAAAGCGTTTACGGCCTGAGTTTGATATTCTTGTATTTTGAATGTAAATTTCATAATTATTTTTTCTCCAGTTTTGCAATTTCTTCTGAAAACAAGTCAAAATCACTTTTAAATGTTCTGTCCTGAATTACACGGTACATTTCAAATTCAGTTTCTGCTTTCTCTTTGGCAATTTCAGCAGAAATCTTTCCTGCATTTTCAAGAATGTCTCTGTCATCTGCCAAAAGGAATTTATCTATTCGACTTGCCCAATCTTCCATTGTCATAGGAATTTTACGTTTTGCACGATTTTCTGCTATATCCAAGAAAGCACTTACAATGTGTTCCAAATCATCTATTTCTTCTTTTGAAAGATAATTTTTTGCAACGCTCACATCGCTTTTAATGATTTTTCCATTTGGAGCATTTTTCCAAGTCGTAAGTCCCATATTCTGTTTTGTATGGTCTGCCCTGTCATACACAATTTCAGCTGCTGTCTGATGACTGACTGCAAAATGAAGCTTATTCTGAACTTTTGAGAAAAACTCTTTTGTTATTGGAGAATCTTTATCGTAATCCATTGCAGTGGAATAAATATCAGTGATTTTCTGATAGAATCGTCTTTCACTTAGGCGAATTTCCCGAATTTCTTCTAAAAGTTCTTCAAAATAATCTTCACCCAGAAAAGCACCGTTTTCCATGCGCTTTTTATCAAGAACATATCCTTTAATTGCATACTGCTGTAAAACCTGAGTTGCCCAACGGCGGAATTGAGTTGCCTTGATGGAATTAACCCTATAGCCGACAGAAATAATTGCTTCAAGATTGTAATGAAGAATTTCGCGAGTTACCTGACGATTTCCTTCTGTTTGAACTACTCGAAATTTTCGAGTAGTTGAATCTTCTGTAATTTCTCCACTTTTGAACAAATCCTGCAAATGATAAGTAATGGTGTTGGATTCAACCGAGAAAAGTTGAGCCATCATCTTTTGGGTAAGCCACAAAGTATTGTCTTCGTAGCGTACTTCCACAGAGTCTTCTTTTGCCTGAGTTTCAAATATTAGAAATTCCGCCGCACTGGAACGGATTGAAAGTTCTTTGCTCATTTCATTTCTCCAGTTTGATTATCCATTTGCCATTTTTGTCAGCACCAACTCTTTCGATAATTTCATTTTCCTGAAGCTTTTTCATATTTTTGTTTATGTTTAGCTTTGCAATTCCAACAATTTGTGAAAGTTCTTCCTGAGTTACAAAAGGATTATGTTTTATTGCTTCCAAGATTTTCTTTTGATTTGCAGTTATCTTTACATTTATCTTTGGAGTAATCTTTTTTTCTGTTTCAAGGATTTCTTTTATGGTGTTAAGAATCGTCTGCAACATAAAAACAATGAAATTTGTGCTGTCTGCATTTGAATCACTTGAATTTAAGGCTTTATAATATTCTTCCTGATTTTCTTTTATCAAAGTTTCGATTGGAAGCCATGCAAAAACACTTTTCCAGTCTTTTAAAATTACAGTCTGCCAAAGTCTACCCATTCTTCCGTTTCCGTCTTGGAATGGATGAATGAATTCAAACTCATAATGAAAGACACAGCTTTTTATTAAGGGATGAACATCGCTATTTTTTAGCCATTCAAATAAGTCTGCCATCAAAAAGGGAACTCTATCAGCTGGAGGTGCCATGTGTACAACCTGTTTTCCATCAAAAACTCCAACTCCGTTATTTCTGTATTTTCCGTTTCGTTCAACCAGATCGCTCATCATCAATTTATGGGCTTTTAGTAAATCTTTTTCTTCGTAAGGATTTAAGGTTAAAAGAAGTTCGTAAGCCTGAAGTGCATTCTTTACTTCCTGAATCTCATTTGGGTTTCCTAAGACTCGCTTTCCTTCAATAATTGCAGTTATCTGCTCAATGCTCAAAGAATTATTTTCGATTGCCAGAGAAGAATGAATTGTTTTGATACGGTTTTCTTTTCTCAATTCCAAATGACGGGGATTGTTTTCAAGAGAATTGATTTCTCCAACCGCTTCTGAAATTTGAGAAATTAAATCAATTATTTGAGACGTTATCTTAAAAGGCGGCTCGTAACTCATTCACTCCCCCTACAAAACTTTCCTTATTGTTTCAGACGAGAATGTTGTAAATATCTGTTCAAAGTTTGTTGCAACACTGTCGTTTGCCATTGAAGAATCTTTCATTACAAAGTAATAAGGTGTTTCTTTTGCAATTTTTGCGATTGTTTCTTCTGTTACATTTTCATCAAAACACGCTACAAGATAATTTCCTTCTACATAGTAAACAGTTTTTCCGTCAATCTGCTTTGTTTCGATTTTGCTTGAAAGCATTATTCCTAAATCAAGCATTACTTGAAAAAGCAAATCTTCTGCTGTTCGGTCGGTTTTGATGTTATTTTTGAACAAATCTTGTTTGTCGAAATGCTCTGGGGAATAGTAAACATCTTCCATGTTTGAGGTGTCGCATTTGAGAACACGGAAACCAATATCTAATGCGGAGGCTGAGCCTGTCGAAACCTCACTGAACAAGCCGTCTTTTTCTTTGTCATTCTGACAGGCTTTCAAAATCTGCTGTCCTGCACGGCGAATGCGTTCTTTTCCAATTTCACAGATATTTTTATATCCAGCCTTGAATGCTTCTGATTTTTCATCGCAAACTTCTGGAAGTTGTACCATAATATATTTACGGTTTCCACTATCTTCTGCGTTAAGTTGCATTACTGCATGAGCGGTTGTGGCACTGCCTGAGAAGAAGTCGAGGATTAGGGAATCTTTATCAAAATGTGTAATCATTTTTAAACAACGTAATAAAAGATTAACACTTTTCGGATTATCGAAATATTTACCATCCATTAGCTTTGATAATTGAGATGTAGCTGAAGATGTGAGAAAATCAGAATCCCACCAAGTTGTAACAGAACGACGAGAAAGTTTAGCTTGTTCAAGATAATACTTCTGTTGTAAATTGTTTTCTGTTTTTACAATTAATCCTTCCTTATATTTCTTTTCCATAGTTTCTTTTGAATAACGCCAATAACCAGTTACTCCAAGAAATTCATAATATGGATTACCTTTTTTTGCACCACCAGGTCCATCAACAGGTGTTAATCGATAAAATCCTTTTTCATCTTTTTGATTAAACCCTTCTAATACAGGATCTTCCCCTATTTGATTATGCTTTGCATAAGTAACATCAATATTTTTACAATAAAAAAGCAAATGATTATGATTTTCAGAAATTATTCTATCATTAGAAACCGAAGCACGATGTTTATGACAAATATTTGAAATAAAATTTTGCTTTCCAAATATTTCATCACATATTTTTACAAGATTTGCATTTTCATCCTGTCCAATCGAAATAAAAATAACCCCATCATCACTTAACAAATCTTTTGCAAGCTTCAATCTTGGATAAATCATATTGAGCCAATCTGTATGAAAACGACCATTGCTTTCTGTGTTTGTTACAAGACGGTTTCCTTCTTCATCAGTCTGGCCGCTGTTTGACATATAATCGTCTGCATCTTGTGAAAAGTCATCATTGTAAACAAAATCGTTTCCTGTGTTGTATGGAGGATCAATGTAAATCATCTTGATTTTGCCAAGATATGTTTCCTGCAGAAGTTTAAGAACTTCAAGATTATCGCCTTCAATGTAGAGGTTTTCTGTTTCATCAAAGTTCACACTTTCTTCACGGCAAGGACGAAGAGTTTTATTTATAGGAGCATTTGCAGTAAGAATTGCCTGCTTTTTGTCTGGCCAGGTAAACTGATATCGTTCTTCACGACCTTCAACTAGAGCAGATGAAAGTTCCTGCTTGAGCATATCAAAGTCAATCTTCTTTGTGATTTCACCGTTTTCATCTTTGGCTTCGGTTACGCAGTTTGGGAAAAGCTGGGCGATTTTAGCGATGTTTTCGTCTATTTTGTTTAGTGAATGCATTTTTAAGTGGAACATATTTATTCTCCTTCCTCAGTATTATCTTGAGTTTGTTCATTTTCTTTATCTTGCCAGTCATTAGCTATTGATTGCCAATCAACTGTTTCTTTATTTTCAGTCCAGTATTTCCAGTATTCTGGATCATTTGATTTCGGCCTTTTATCTTCTGGCAAATGTTTCATTTGTACCAATATAGGAAGCTCTGTTGCCCAGCCTAAAAGAATAGCATTTCTTGAAGGTAAAGAAGGCAAATCTCTTAACAAACCCCGCAAATTATCAGGTACAAGTCTATGAACTAATTCCTGGTCTCTGTCATTAGAGATTCTATGTAATAAGAATGTATTACACTGTGAAAGAACTGTTGGAGATAATTCACTTGGTCGCTGTGAAGATAAAACTAATCCTAACCCGAATTTTCTTCCCTCTCTAGCAATCTTTTCAAAAATTTTTGAACAAGTTGAAGCCGAGGAATATGTTTCAGAATCATCATTATACCTTTTGATAAAAGTATGAGCTTCTTCCATAACAATTGTAGTTGGCAGTGTTTTTCCATTGTTAAATTTTCTATATCGTTGCAAAGTTTCTAAAGTCATTCTCGAAATAACAGAAGCAATAATATGTGTCATCTCACTTGGCAATAACGATAAGTCAATAATTGTTATAGCAGAAGAGTTTTCTGAACTAGGGCAAATATAATCTTCTATCCATTTTTTTAATGAATAGTCTTTCTCATTCGAAATAACAGATTTTAAGTGTTTGTCAGAAAGCAATGTCTTGATTCTCATAAGCATTGTTTCAACGTATTCACTGGTATTCATTAATTCAGCATTTGCTTCAATGCTTGATAATAAGTTTTCTCCTGAAAATGGATTTGGAATATTTTCATCTATCGGGAGAAAGTCTTTGTTTGATCCTCCAAAAGCAATATAAGTCTCATTTATAGATTCTTTTAGATTGGTTACTTCCCCTTTGGAAAAATCAATATTTGCGTATTGGGCAGATCGAGGAGTAATTAATCGTTCTAAATTATCCTTTAAATCATTAATAGCATTTTTCTCATTCTCAGAAAATTCATCAAACTCTTCTAAAGATTCATTCCATTTTTTCAGTTTTTCAAAAAAAGCTTTTGGCTTTGGAAAACTTGCCCAGGGATCACCCTTTTTAATTTCAATATCTATAATTGAAGCAATGGTTTTTAGAAAGTTTTTTGTTTTATATTTTTCTCCTAAATCAATAGAAAACACACCTTCACGAACAGCCCTTAATGATTGAATCAAAGTTGGCTTTTGTGCTTTCCCTCCTGCCTGAGTAAATGCGATCCATTCATCAGTATTCCATAACCACAATGGAACTTTAAGCTGTTTTATTCCATTTTCCTTATTTGGTTCAACTGCATAACGATTAACATTTTGAAAATCAGAAAAACATTCCGAATATTCTCCATTTGGATCAAGAATTATAAAACGAGAATTTGAATTCTTTCCTGCAGCTTCAACTGACCATCTAATCAATCCAGCAACAGAACATGATTTACCACTTCCAGTATTCCCAAGAACAGCAACATGACGTCCAAACAATTTATCAGGATCTACCGATACTTCAGCATTCCCACATAATGGACTTGTTCCGATTTTTACTCGTCTATTTTCACCATTTTCAATAATGGCTTTTAATTGATCTTCAGTTGGCAAATATGCAGGATCACCAACTGTAGGGAATATATCAATTCCTCGTGAGAATTCGTATCGAACATCTTTTGATGCTGATTTACTTGAATATCGTAAGATTCCAAGGGGATTTACACTGATAATTCTTAATGGAAACGGTAAATCAATTATTCCAAAATCTTGTATTCCACGACGTTTAGGATACTGAGAAAGTTCAATTGTTATCCAATTTATCTGACCAACTAAATATCCATTTTCACAGGAAAATAAAACATATCCATTTATTTTTGGAAACGATCGAGGTACACCTGTATTCAAAGTAACATCATTAGGTACTTCAATATCAAGAAGAACCTTTATTTCATCTGGAGAAATAAAATCTATAGTACCTATACGTAAACTTTCCGAAGTTTCAATTGGAGACATCATTTTTTCTTTTCTTCCTCTTTAACTTCAGTATTAGTAGAAATACGTTGCTTAAGTAATTCAGCCATTTTAATAGAAGTTTTATCAATTGCAGATTTTGGCAGATACCAATCTGTTAGAGCCGTAATATTTGCAATATCTTTTCCAATAATTAATGAAATCTGATCGGAATGACCACAATTTTTATAGAATTGCATACAACGACCTTCATTATCATCGAAAGCGATAATTACAACATGTGTAGAAGGAATAGTTAACATATCTGCTATAATTCTATTTATATGATCATCACCAAAACTGTATCCATATATAACAAGAGTTGAATTTGGCCGACATAGTGCTGCTGCAAAATCTCTGAATAATTCAACATATGGGAACTCGGCAGTTTCTCTATCCTTTGATGAATTAGGATAAATTAAAACTTTTTGATAATCATTTGGTACATTTGCAGCTTCCAAAAATGGCTCTAATGTTTTGGCTCCAAACGGCAATCCAATTTTTCGGATATATTTAGAATCTGTTTCTATCCAGTCAATAGACCCATGAAGTTTTGTATATTTAGCCACACCTTCAAGATATCTAGGTTCGCCCCTTATTCCAGGAGGATTATAATGCATATCTATATCTAATCTTGAAGATCTGAAAATTGGACTCAAACTGCCAACAAATCTATCAATTAAATGTAAACCTGCAATATCAGCCCCTTCTTCGATAAGTCGATCATAATTAGTGGTAAAAATATGAAGTCTATCTCTTGTTCCTGTTCTACTTGCAAAACTCATAAGAAATGAAACTAAAAGCTGAAAAGCATTTTCTCTTTTCCCTGATTCTGCTGTTGAAATTGAATTTTCAATATGAGAGATGTTTTCTGTAAATGACTTTAGAATAGAATTTATTTCTTCACTAAGAATCTTTTCACCACTTTCATCCAACCCGGATATTTCTAATCCTTTTAAAAGTTCATTGGCAACCCTGATTTGATCTTCAATATTTGGATTACCTCTCCCGGTTTTTTTTGCACCTTCGGTGGCAAAGGCTGTAATTTTATCCTTGTATTCCGTTTTAGAAAAACCTAAAGCAGACATTCCGTTATTGGAGTCACCAATTGCTTCATATTGAATAGCTGAACTTAAACCACTACCAATTAACAAAGATAAATGTTCGGATTGAAAAAGAGAAGAAAGCCAAGGCTCTATTCTTGCTCGCAAATCTAATTCTGAAAATTCATTTTTTCCATTATATAAATCACCATCGTTTTTTAATTTAAATACTGCATTAGTATTTTCTTGAGACTCGTTTTTTTCAAATTCTGCAGGATCCTTATCTTCCCTAACTTTTATTATGTTCAATTCTGCAACTCCTATAACTTCTTTAACTCTTCTTCTAGTTTTCTTTTCTGACTTACAAGTTCAAACTTCTTTTTAGGTTGATTTTCTTTTCTTGCTAGCTTTTCTAATTTATCAATCTCTTTTCTCAGCTTTTCTTTTTGAATATTCAGATCTATCTGTTGAGAAAGAGTATTATCATTTTCAATTTCAATTTCTCCAACAGAACATATTATACTCTGCCATATTTCATCAAATGATAAGCCTAAAAGTTTTATTGAATACTCTTCTACAGGCTTCCATTCTGATTCATGTAAAACTGTTTTAAAAACTGCAAGTCTAGCAAAATCCTCATATCTCAAAACAAGTAATAAATTTTGATCAATAAGTTTACTCAGTCCCTCTATATTTTTTTTATCATAATTCTGATGTTTTAGCTGGACTTCTAGAACAAAGAATGCATTTTCATCACTACCTGGTATCTTAATTGTTTGTGATGACACTTCATTCACAATTACCAATGACGAAACATCCTCATCAAATTTTACCTGTTGAGAATTATCTAATTGGAACTTTCTGTAAATGGCAGATTTATTTATTCGCTGCCGTACTTCTGTTGATTCTGGAAGGCCAAGCATTAATTTTCTGATTCACTCTCTAAATTAGCTTCAACTCTTTTTTTTATTAAAGATGTTTGTTTCCTAAAAGCAAATGAAAAAACAATAAAAAGAATTATACAAGTAATAAACAATGGATGATCAGCAATCCAAACACAATACTGACTAAAATTCTGATATATACTAATAATTCCAATAAAAAGAATTGTGCCAAGAATACTCCGATAAAGATTATTTATTTCAAGTAAATCTTGAATTTTTGAATCTATTTTTTCTGCTTTTACAAAATCAGAATAATCTGCATAACTTACTATATGTGTCCATTTATAAAAAGGCTCTATAATAATTGCCCCTATTCTACTAGCAATTAATCCTAATATGTAAATAATACAAAAATTTATAAATGTATTATCTGATAATACTGAAATTCCTAAAAAAAATTGTTCTACAAATACAATTAATCCTCCTGGAATCAGATAACTAATAAAATGATATTTTGTTAATTTTTCAATAAATTTCTCCATTACTTTACTCCTTTGGTTCTATATAATCACTAAAATTTTCGCATGCTACTGAAGACCATCCAACTCTTTTTCCCATTCGCTTATGATGCCGTATAGAACTACCGTTTGTAGAATATACTCTTATACCTCTTTTTATAAAAGAATTAGAAATAACTTTTCTAGGATATCCTGAATTTTTTGAAGTGGAAACAAACGCTTTTCTTCCTGTATCAATATCTTCTTCCAATATATCTCCCACCAAATCATTCATGACATCAATTGTTAAATTATGACGGCCTCCATGATGCGGCACCTGATACACATCTATATCTGCAGTTGGAGTAATTCCATGCTTACTTAAATAAGTAATTACTTGACGTAAATTTCTTATTCCTGCATCTCCAGTAAGCAAAACATTTTCATCATCAAAATGAATAAAGCAAACAATACTCATTTCATTCTCACTCGATGTTTCATTAGTAGTCGTTAGATATTCATTTTTCCATTCATCTCGAAGAATCCCTTGAGATTCCTGCAATGAACTTTCTAATGAATATGTTTTAGTGGGATCAGGTATTTTATTAGATTCACAAAGCAAATCAAAATAAAAGGATGGAGCAGGAGCTAAAATTGTAATTCTCTTTAGTATCTCTTGTCCTTGAAATAAATCATATATAGGTATTTGTTTCTTTATAGCCTTATCTTCTATTTTAGCAACATACGGATATGTTTCTCTAAGCATCCTCTTCAACGAACTATTATTACGCCTCTTATCATCTAAATAACCTAATAACTCCTTATTAAACCGCCAAGGTCTATTCATATATATACTCTTGACTGGAACATTATCAAGAATATATTCAGCTCCAGATGCGTGATCTTCGTCTGAATGCGAAATAATCATAAAATCTACATTTCTTTTAGAATCGGTAAAATAATATCGTCTTAAACTTTCTACCAATGCCTTTCCATGTGATTCAAATCCAGTATCATAAATCCCTATTACGTCAGTTCCATTTTCTTCAATATAATGAATAATTATTGCATCTGCATTTTTTTTCACATCCTTTACACTGACAAATTCAATTTCGTGTTTCTCCATAAAAACTCTCCTATTTTTTTATTATTTAATCTGACAAAAGTCAGTTTTTAACATTTTTTTATAACCAAAAAACAAATCAGTTCGAAATCTTCCAAACCTTTTATTTTTGTTGTTTTAGCAAAACTTACTTTTCCACCGCTTAAAAAAGCATCTGTATCGCTTTCTTCTTTTACATTAATAATTGAAGAAATTGCATCTCCTAAAAGCGAAGAATATTCTTTCATATTCTTTCCATCACGGGTTTCTTTATTAAACAAAGTATAAGCTTCTGAAATTGGTTCTGACTTACCTTTACAAAGCAGACGCATTTTATCCAATAATTCTTTTGGACTCAAGTGATTGGTTACTACTTCTCCATCACGACTTATATAAACCATGTAGAATGGATGAAGGCGGTTTTGATTATCAATATTTACACTTGAAGTTCTATTTTTAAGAACATAAATGACACCTTCAGGATTTTCTTCCGTAGCTGGAACTACTGCATGAAGACCAAATGGAGTTGATTCCAAGTCACCATGTTCTTTTACATAATCCAACAAATCCAAACGGAATTCGTTAAGTCCCAAATCCATTATGGAAATACCTTCTGTCATATCTTCCATATCACAGACTTCTTCCTGGAGTTTCTGAAGCTGGGCTTTACGATATTCGAGATCCTGTTTTTCTTCATCACTAAGAATATTGTCATCGCCTGTTGCTGTCATATCAACAATCTTCATGCGAGTTTCAACTTTGCTCTTTAGATTAATGTATTCATCCAATGTGATGTTTGGCCAAAAGTTTACGAGCTGGATTTCTTTGTTCTTACTTCCAATACGGTCAATTCGTCCAAATCGCTGAATAATACGAACAGGATTCCAGTGAATATCATAATTTACAAGATAATCACAATCCTGAAGGTTCTGACCTTCACTAATACAGTCCGTTGCGATAAGAATATCAATGTTTGCCATTTCATTTGGCATTACAAGATCTTTATCTTTTGATTTTGGAGAGAAACATGTCAAAATTGTCGTAAGGTCATTACGAGAAAGTTTTGTTGTACACTTTCCATTTGTTGTTCCAGTTATAATTGCTGTATCAAGACCAAAATTTTTCTTTACATATTCGCTTACATTGTCATAAAGGTAAAAAGCAGTATCTGCAAAGGCACTGAAAATTATGATTTTTTTGTTACCTTCATTAATTGGATTCTCAATCTTAGCTTTAATAACTTGTAAGAGTTCTTGGAGTTTAAGATCATGTTCAGGGGTAATATCCTTAACTAGAAGAATTAAAAGTTCCAGCACCTCTTCATCTTCTTCAAGTCGTTTTCTCCATGAAAGATAATCCATATCTTCCAGACTAATTCTTACAGTTTTTGTTCCAAATGGAAAAAGATCTGAGTTTGCATCATCTGAATCATATTCATCTTCATTGGTAAACTCTTCAAAATTAAATCCATATAAACTCTTGTTCTGTTCATATAAATTAATTTTTGTGATTGTATCGCCAATAAGTTCTTTGATTCTTTGCAATGTCAAATTAAATGAAAAGATTGAACTTTCCATTAGCTTCATAAGGTTGATTGCCATAAGACGACGGATACCAATTTCTCGGTTTGCCTGAGTAAAGCCAATATTAACTTTATTATCCTGGAATAAAGCTTCATACTTATCCATCTTACTTGGAAGGATATAATGGCTAGGACGATAGATATCAAGATTAAGTTTTACAAGTTCTTCAAAAATCTGGTTATATCCAATTGCGCCAGCTAAATCTGTAAGGTTTGGTCTTAATGAAATAGGCGGTAATCGGGTTGGGAATTTTCCAATGTTAGAAGTATCATAATATTTTTCGATGTGTTTACGGCTACGGGCAATCGTTACACTATCCAAAACTTCAAAGAAGTCAAAGTCCAGCATTTTTAACAAATTTGCAGTTGTTCTATCTTCGGGACTCCATTTGCTCCATGTATTAAATGCTGTCTGTGCCTGACGGAAAATATCATCAATCGTATGTGTTGTATTTAATTTCTCATCAAGGTTTACACTGTTTCCTTCATAAGCAAGTCTTAACTGATTTTTGAGATCATTGAATCTATTGTTTACCGGTGTTGCAGAAAGCATCAAAACTTTTGTCTGCACACCACGCCGAATTACATCCTTAAGAAGAATTGCATAACGATTAAGTTTTTCGTCTTCTTCTGGTTCTAGCTTTCCTCCGTTACGGAAGTTATGAGATTCATCAATTACTACAAGGTCATATGTATCCCAGCGAAGACGACCTAAATCAGTTCCGTTAGAAAAGCCTTTATCACGGCCAATATCTGTATGATAAAGAACTTTGTAGTTAAGCCTGTCTTCTACAAGTGGGTTATTAGAATAATTATCACGATATGTATTCCAGTTATCAGAAAGCTTTTTAGGACACAAAACTAAGACATTTTTATTTCGTGTTTCATAATACTTAATTACCGCAAGAGCAGTAAAAGTCTTACCAAGACCTACACTATCTGCAAGAATACATCCATTGTACTTTTCAAGTTTATTAATAATAGCTCTTGCGGCATCCTTCTGGAAATTAAAAAGTTTATTCCAGATTACACTGTCTTTGAATCCTGTTGCTTCGTTGGGAAGAACATCCTCACTTATATCCTCAAGGAATTCACTGAAAATGTTATAAAGTGTAAAAAAGTAAATAAATTCTGGACCATTCTCGTTATATACAGATGTTATGTTTTCTAAAACTGTATCGGTAACATTCTGGAGCTTGTCTTTGTCATTCCATAACGTATCAAATGTCTGTAAGAAATTCTGACTTATTGGAGCCTTAAAACGCTGCTTCAAGTTATAGGCATAATTTCCTTGCTCCGTTCCTAAGTCAACTGTTGTAAACTCATTAATTGGATTATATGTAAACTGTTCTTCATCAGTAATGACATTCATAAATCCGCACATTACTTTATCAGTAATGTTTGATTTGAACGTAACCTTATTTTTGATCCATTCTGCACATTCTTTTGCAATTGCTTTCTGGCTCATCTCGTTCCTGAGCTTAATTTCAAATTCTGTACCGTATAAACCTTTTTCACGAGATAACTTAGGAATATAAAATTCTCTTTTTGATTTTTTAGCTTTTCCTGTAGTAAATGTTGGGGATGTAAATATAAACTGTAATTCAGAAATATCTTCCAATTGAGATTTTAATTCCTGATATGCATAAATCGAAAAACAGGCAGCAGCAATCTGCAATTTCGAGTTTGGCGTAATAGTTTCTTTTAAATCTGAGGCCAATGTTGTGTTTACATTATCTATGGTTTTAATTACATCCAAATCCATTTTCTATGCTTCTTCTTTCTGTTCAGAGAGTTATACTCAAAAGTTGTGGATGAGCTAGTTTAAAATAGAAAAAGAGATTGA
>JAEDFX010000059.1 GCA_016297805.1 Treponema sp.
ACGTCATCAACAGGAACTGCGGACACATTCAATTTTGTACTCTTAAGAACTTCCTCAACTACCTTACGAATTTCTGCAAGAGATGCGCCAGTTAATTCACCTGCTCCGGAAACAACTGTAGAGCCGGAAGCTGCTGTAACACCTGAAGCTCCTGCCTTATCATCAAAAATTGAGAAAATATCATTCCAGTTCTGTTCAAGGAAAGCATCCAGTTCTTTACGTTTCTTTTTTGAATGAACCCTAAGACTCTTCAAAATCTCGGAAGACAAGTCCTTTTTGCGGTTCTTCAATTGATGAGAAAGTTTAGTCCAATCCAGTTTTTCTTCTTTATCAATATATTCCTTAATAATTCCGTACTGAATTTTCTTAATTCGTTTTTTCAAGACCTGTTCGGGATCACGACCAAAACTGAACAAAAGGAACACAATCAAAAGAATTGTAATGAAAACACAAATGTATAATAAAAGAATTACTTCCTGTGAAAGTTCAAAAACATCACTTGTATAAACACCACTGATTTTTATGCAGGCTGTATTGGAACTGAGAGCCACCCAAAAACGACCATCTTCCATTTCCAGAAGTTTTTCTGGATTCTGAGACACCTCACCCTTCCAATATTTTTCAAAAGCTTCCTTGAATTGATTTTTATTACCTGATGGAAGTCCGTAAACAAATCCACCGGCAAAATCATTATCAGCAAACATTGTAAGTTTCTGTCCTACTGGGATAGTTTCTCGGGCAGTAAGTTCTTTTTCTACGTCTGACCAACGGAAGTAGAACAGGCACTGACCTGCATATACATCTTCCATCCAGCAATATGGCACTGAAATTATGAGACGATTTCTACCTTCATCAAGCAGCAACTGAGATTCCCTGCTGTCTGTTTTCTTTTCAATAATTTCAAAAGCAAGTTCATCTGCATCTTTCTGAATATCAGGATAATTTTTGTATACCTTTGTGATTCCATTCTGCTTCAAAACATCTGTTTCATCATACGAACTGTAATGAACATTTCTGCCGTTCTTATCAACAATTCGAATACCATTCAAAGCTGAATTTTTCTTAAAAAGTTGTTCGGTAAGAGCCCGTCGTTGATTTACGTCACTTTCTGAAGGATTCTGGACGTAATAACTGCGTACTGCAGGCGTTTTTACCCAATCAGTTTCTATAGAATCGAGAATTTCCGTAATGTATGAGTCACAGCTTTCTGAAATCTTATTCAGCTGACCGGTATATTCCTGAATTTTGGACTGAGTGTAATATCGGGTTTCCAACTCTTTAAAGATGGGGGTCCGTAAACTCAGCACAAAAGCCGCAAATAATCCCATAGCCGCTAAAAGACTGAAAGCAATCTTCTGGCCAGAAGTCATAGTTATACTCCTAGATTATCGGCGGATACCCAATAAATCTTCACAAATATTGTTTCTTTATTTTTATTTCTACTCTATAATGATGGCGATGATAGAAGTAGAAAAAGAAGCCCTTAGAAAGCCTCGTGCTCTTCTTGTAGGCGAACCTGGTAATGATTTACAGGAATTAAAAGGTTTAGTTTTAACTCTCGGTATGGAAGTAGTTCAAAGATTAACTTTGAACCGCATGGAACCACACCCTGCCTATGGTATTGGAACTGGTAAGGCACAGGAAATTTCAGATCTTGCAAAGCAGATTGAGGTTGACTGTATTATTTTTGATTTTAATCTGGAACCAAGAAAGCAGAGAAACTGGGAAGAACTTTCCGGACTTTCCTGCCTTGACCGTCAGGAAGTTATTATCCGTATTTTTGCCCAGAGAGCCTTAACAAGAGAAGCTGTTCTTCAGGTTGAACTTGCCAGACTTTCTTATTCTCTTCCACGCCTTGCACATATGAACAAGGATTTTTCCCGCCAGCGTGGTGGCGCTTTTGGTGCAAAGGGTTCGGGAGAAACTCAGCTGGAACTGGATCAGCGTCTGGTTCGAGAAAAAATCCAGGCTTGCAAAAAAGAACTTGCTGAAGTTGAATTGAATCGTCAGACTCAACGTAAACAGCGAGGAAAAGTTCCATCTGTTGCTCTTGTTGGTTATACTAACGCAGGTAAATCATCTTTACTGAATGCATTAACAGGAGCCGATGCATTAGTTGAAAATAAATTGTTTGCAACGCTGGATCCACTCACAAGAAAATTGCCTTTAAATGAAAGTGCAGGAGTATTAATTACTGATACTGTA
This sequence comes from Treponema sp., assembly GCA_016297805.1. GTDB lineage: Bacteria > Spirochaetota > Spirochaetia > Treponematales > Treponemataceae > Treponema_D. The sequence goes on from JAEDFX010000059.1 coordinate 2,206, forward strand.
GGATTCATCAGTAATCTCCCCCATCATTTAATTGATGCTTTTAAATCTACTTTGGAAGAAGCGGTTTACGCAGATTTATTGCTGCTGGTTTTAGATGCTTCAGATCCAGAAGCAGAATTCCAATATGAAACTGTAACTTCCGTTCTTGCTGATATTGGTGCAGATAAAAATCCTCGTATAGTTTTACTTAATAAAATTGATAAATGTGAAGATAATCCAGAGCTTCTTCAAACAATCCGTTGTAAACATCCGGATGCTCTCTGTATAAGTGCAAAAGAAGAAATTGGATTTCTTGAACTAAAAGAAAAGATTTTTGAACTTTTATATGGTGAAATTGGTGATTACATTGTTCCAGTTTCTCAAACAGTACTGATTACAGAGTTGAGAAAAGCCGGTTGTATACAGGCTGAGGAATGGCTGGATGACGGAGTTCACATTACTGCAAGAGCCACTGGCAGATTTCTTGCCTTGCTTTCTCCTTATTTAGTTAAATAATATTTACAGCACTATGAATCATAACTTCGTGAATAAGATTTTGTTTTCCATAATAATTGCCTTAGTGATGGTGATTATTACAGGAACTATTCTTGCGGGCATACAAAAGAAATCTCAAACTCCAGAAGTTTTACTTTCTCAGGGTAAAGCTGTTAATCTTATGGCTCCCCCAGATGATTCTGTTGTTGCATATTATAAACTGGAAACAATAAGAGTTATTACAGCTCCAGATTCAACTAAAGATGATGCCACTGGAACTGTTCTGGTTGTTACTCCATGGCTTGCATACCCTGCAGGCGATACTGTTTTTTATGAAGAATTGGCAAGAAAGCGTGGGGTCGCAAAGGGGCTTTTTCAGGGATACTTTGCAGCACGAACAAAAAATCAGCTTTTAGAAGAAACTGAAGTACATATAGAAGAACAATTAAAAGAACAGATTAATCAGATTCTGTCTCTTGGAAAAATCAGCGATATTTACTTCACAGACTACATTTTCTTGGAATAAATTGTTATAATTCATATATGAATATTGCAATGTTTACAGACGCTTACTATCCACGTATTAATGGAGTAGTTGTATCTGTAAAATCTTATGCAGAAGCTTTAATAAATCTTGGACATAATGTATGTATCGTCTGCTGTGATTATCAGGAAACTGAAGACTCTGCAAATCAATCTAAGATGATTATTCCTCAAACCTACACAGATGAAAGAGTTCAAGTACTCAGAATTCCATCTCATCATCTTTTTTTCTCTGAAGAAGACCGTTTAGCAAGAATTTCACAGTGGCACACAATAAAACACGAAATGGATTCTTTTAAACCAGATATTATCCATATCAACTCCGAATTCTTTGTTGGTTACTATGGGCTAACCTACGGAAGATTCAGATACATTCCTATTGTTTATACTTTTCATACTCTATGGGAAGATTATGTAAAAGGCTATATACATTTTATGCCTGTAAATGCATCTAAGAAAATTGCAAAAGATCTTATTAAACTTTTTCTGAAAAGAGCAGATGAAATTATTACTCCAACGAACAGAATTGCAAATGTGGTAAAAGAATATAAAATAAATCGTCCTACAGATATTCTTCCAACAGGAATCTCAAACAATATTTCCACTATTTCTGATTCAGAACGGGATTTTCTTTATAAAAAATTAATTACTGAAGATTTTCCGTTGCTTAAAAACAAAAATATCCTCCTGTACGTAGGAAGAGTTGTAAAAGAAAAAAATCTTGACTTCTTATTTCCTGTTCTCAAAAATGTTCAAAAAAGAGTTCCTGATACTGCTTTATTAATAGTTGGTGGCGGTCCTGAACTTATTCCTTTAAAAGAGCAGGCAAAACAGGCAGGTTTAGAAAATCATATCTTTTTCACTGATTATATTCCTAGAGAGAACCTTGCTTTTTATTATAGTGTTGCAAAAATATTTGTATTCCCAAGTGTTACAGAAACTCAAGGCTTAGTTACTATTGAAGCTATGATGAACGGGCTTCCTGTTGTTGCTATTGGGGAAATGGGAACAATAGATGTTATGCAGGGTGATAACGGTGGCTTTATGGTTGAAAATGATGTTAATAAGTTTTCTGATAAAGTAACTGAACTATTATCTGATTCTGAGCTATATAAAAATAAAAGTATCGAAGCAAAAGAATGGAGCAAGCAGTGGGATATTTCTATTCTATCAAAAAAACTTGTTTCGCTTTATGAAAACGCTATTGATTTCAAAAAACAAAGTCTGAACAATTCTAAAAATGGAAAACAGTAATAATAAAATAATATTTACAACTTTATTAATTGAAAAATCACCTCAGGCTTTGCCTTTAGGTGCGGCTTGTTGTGCTTCTGCAGTAAAGCATGATTCTCTCACAAAAGACTTATGTGATGTACATCTTGTTTCTTTTTGTAAAGAAGATGCTGAATTCCAAAAAAATTCTTCCACAGAAAATTCTTCTGCCCAATTTATAGCCACAAAGCTTCTTGAATCAAAACCTGTTCTTGTAGCCTTTTCTGTATATGTATGGAATCGGGTAGTTCTTGAAAAAACGGCTTCTATTTTACATAACCATGGAATTTTTACAATTGCAGGTGGACCTGAAATTACGGCACACCCAGAAGTATTCACAGCTTTTGATAAGGTTATAACTGGTGAAGGAGAAAATAAAGTTCCTGCAGTTATATATCAGCTTTTAACAGGAAAAAATCCTGAAGTACCACCTGCTCCTGTTACAGATTTGCAGACACTTTATTCTCCCTATCTGGATGGCACTCTAGACCCTGCACAATACGAAGGAGCACTTTGGGAGCTGGCAAGAGGATGCCCTTTTAAGTGTTCATACTGTTATGAGTCTAAAGGTGAAAAAACAGTTCGAATGTTCCCTATGGAACGGATTGAAAAGGAACTGAACTTATTTGCAGAAAAAAAGATTCCTCAGGTATTTGTTCTTGATCCAACCTACAATGCAAATAAGAAACGTGCTATGGATTTATTAAATCTAATTGCCAAAAAGACTCCTGACACCTTCTATTACTTTGAAGCCCGCGCAGAATTCCTTGACCGACAGATGGCACATGCTTTTACAAAAATCCCCTGCTCTCTTCAGATTGGGCTTCAAACAGCAGATGAAAATGTTGCACGTCTTGTAAACCGTCCTTTTAATCGTAAAGTCTTTCAAAAAAATATTGGCTTTCTAAATCAGGAAGGAGTAACCTTTGGACTTGATGTTATTTATGGATTACCAGGAGACAGTCTCCGTGGTTACAAAGACAGTATTGATTTTGCAATAAATCTTTACCCCAACAATCTGGAACTGTTCTGTCTTTCTGTACTTCCGGGAACAGATTTATTTGACCGGGCAAAAGACCTGCATTTGAACTATGAAACAGAACCTCCATATCACATTATAAATACAGACCGATTTTCAAAAGCTGATATAGAAACCGCAGCACATCTGGCAGCAGCATGTAGTTTCTTTTACAACGAGGGTCGTGCCGTTCCATGGTTCAATACAATTTGTCATGTTTTAAAGACAAAACCATCTCAGTTCTTTGAACATTTCTACAATTATTACAAAACCTTACCTTCAGAAAAACAGAACTGCACTAATCATCTGGAAATTGAAAAAATACAGAAAGATTATATTCGTCAGGAATTTAATCAAAAAAAACTTGGCCGGTTAATTAACGCAGCGTTAGACATTATCACATATAATGGAGCCTGTTCACGGAAAATTGATACAGGAAAAAGTGAAACAATTACCTTAAACTATCCGGTTGATTATGTTGCATCAGAATATTCTCTGGATTTGGACTTTTTTGTGAATAATGTTAAAATGCAAAAGAATACAGTTATAATTTAATATATATACAAGGAGCTACATACATGGCAAATACAATTCCAGCAAGGAAAGATGTTCCTGCAAAAGATAAATGGAATCTTTCTTCAATTTACAAATCTGATGATGAATGGGAAGCAGACCTAAAGAAAATTCCTGAAGTAACAAAAAAAGTTGCTGCATACAAAGGCAAGCTTGGAACTGATTCAAGCACTCTCTTAGCCGCATTCAAAGAAATGGAAGCAGTTAATCTTCTTGTTGAAACAGTTTACCATTATGCATCTCTTCAACATGAAGCCGATGAAGATGATACTGCAGCCTCAGACCGCTATGGACGAGCTATGATGGCATACACAGATATGAGTGCAGAATTAAGCTTCTTTGATCCTGAACTTCAGTCTATTGATGAAACAGAATTGCGAAAATGGATTCAGCAGCCAGAATTCAAAGACTACAGAATCTGTATTGAAAAAACATTATATTTCAAAAAATACATTCTCAGTGAAAAAGAGGAACGCATTCTTTCTCTTCAGGGACAGACTGCTCAGACTGCAGATACAGCTTTCAACGTACTTACAAATGTTGATATGAATAAAACCTTTGGAACAGTAACTGAAGAGGGTGAAGAAAAACAGCTTACAGAAACAACATGGGGTGTTTTCATGCACTCTCAGGACCGCAAAGTTCGTGAAGAAGCTTATAAAAAGTTCTATGCAAAATATGAAGAACATCAGAACACAATTGCAGCTCTTTATGCTGGTTCGGTAAATCAGGATGTATTCAGTATGAGAGCCCGAGGTTACGAATCAAGTCTTCACGCTTCTCTTTATGGTAATAAGGTTCCAACATCTGTTTATCATAATCTGATTGAATGCATTCACAAAAATCTTCCAACCTTACATGAATATTACAGTCTTCGTAAAAAAGCATTAGGCTTGGATGAACTTCGTCATTATGATGTTTATGTTCCTCTTGTAAAATCAGTTAAAACAGAAACTTCTTATGAAGACGCTGTAGAAATCTGCCGTAAAGCCCTGGCTCCTCTTGGTAAAGAATACACTGATCGTCTTTGTGATGGTCTTTTAAACGGCTGGGCAGACCGCTACGAAAACATTGGTAAACGCTCTGGTGCTTTTAGTTCTGGATGTTATGTAGGAGCCCCTTTCATTCTTCTGAACTACAACAAGGACAATATTCGTGATGTATTCACTATGGCTCATGAAGGCGGACACAGTATGCACAGCTGGTATTCTGTACACAACAATCCATTTATGTGCTATGAATACACAATTTTCGAAGCTGAAGTTGCATCTACCTTCAATGAAGAACTGGTTTTTGAATATCTTCTAAAAAATGCAAAAGATGCAGATATGAAAAAATATCTTCTTGCTATGCGTGCAGATGATATTCTTGCTACCCTTCACCGTCAGACAATGTTTGCAGAATTTGAATTAAAAGCTCATGAATATGTAGAAAATGGAACTCCACTTACCGCAGAACTTTTACGTAAAACATATCGAGAGCTTCTGGAATTGTATTTTGGTCCAGAAATGCACTTTGAAGAAAATTCAGATATGGAAGGATTACGTATTCCTCATTTCTACTCTGCTTTCTATGTTTATAAATACGCAACAGGAATTTCTGCAGCTCTTGCACTTGCTCACAGAGTTACAACTGGCGGAGATGCAGAACGGGAAGATTACTTTAAGTTCCTTAAAAGCGGTGGTTCTCGCTATCCAATTGAAAGCCTTCGTGTTGCAGGTGTAGATATGGAAAGTGTAGAACCAGTTCAAGCTGCCTGCGATACATTCAAAAATATCGTAGAACAGTTAAAAGAATTATTGTAAATCTAACAGTCATTGCCGGACTTGATCCGGCAATCTATTTATAATTTTTTTCTAAAGTATAAAGCATAATCTACCGATACTATATATGGAGATTTTGTATATTCATTATAGCGTGAAATTTGGATTTAAAAATACAAATCAGGAGATGACAATTGAATAAATCAGAGTTTAAAACTTTTTTAGCGGCAGTTCCAAAAGCTGAACTACACCTTCACCTTGAAGCAGTTATTACACTTGCTGGTGTAAAAAAATTGTATAAAGCAAAATATGGTCAGGAAATGAGCAAAGAAGAACAAACTGCACTTTTCTCCTATGATGATTTGAATGGATTTATTCAAGCTTTCTTGAAAATTCAGGGAATGTACAGTTCTGTAAATGATTTCAAACTTGTTTTTGATGAACTGGAAAAATATCTTGTAAAAAATGGCATTACTTATGCTGAAGTATTCTTTGCACCAACAGCTTTCCTTAAGTTAGGATTTAAATACGAAGATATGGTAAAGATTTTTGATGATAAAATCGCAAAAATCAAGGCAAAACGCGGAATTACAGTAAAGCTCTTGATGGATGTTTCAAGAACATTCGGCTGTGAAAACGCAATGAACAACTATAATCTTATTAAAGAATTCCCAAGTGAAAATGTAATTGGTATTGGACTTGGCGGTGCTGAATCAAAAGGTCCTGCGAAAGAATATGCCCCAGTATTCCAGAAGGCACTTTCCGAAGGTTATAAAGCAGTTGCTCATGCAGGTGAAGATGTGGGGCCAGAATCTATGTGGGATGCAATCAACCTATGTCATGCACAGCGTCTTGGACACGGAATTACAGCTATTCAAGATGAAACACTTATGGAAGAATTGAAGAAAACTCAGCTTCCTATAGAAATTTGTATTACTTCAAATACATTTACAAAGAAAATTGTTCAGAAAGCTAAAGACCATCCTGTTCGTAACTTCTTTGACCGTGGCATTATGGTTAATATTAATACTGATGACCCTGTATTCTTCAAAACAACTCTTCTTGATGAATACTGGCTTTGTTATAAAGAATTGAAATTTTCTATGGATGAAATTAAACAGCTGGTTAAAAACAGTTTCAATCATTCATTCCTTTCTGACGGCGAAAAGAAGGAATGGTGTAAAAAAGTTGATGAAAGCTGGAAATAAATCTTATTTTCTGTAAATAAAAAGGGCTGCCCGATTTAATCAAAGGATTTTATCAGGCAGCCTTTTTTTTGTTTTAGAAGAATAAAACTACTCCGACTTTATAGTTAATTGGAATATCATTATCAAACCAATCAAACTTAAATATATAATCTTTATAACAGTTTGTAATAAATCTAGCTCTCAAAATAGGAAAATCAAATTCTGATGAAAGATAAATCTTAAGGAAATGAAGTAAATTTACAGAAATGTATGGTTGAAAAGCAAAATCGACAAAGATTCTTCTTTCTTTATATGTATAATCATTTCTACTTGATGCACCTTCTGCACTCATTTTTAACCAGTCAAACCCAACATTTGAACCCAAAAGTAAACCTGCAGACAATATAAAGAAATTAATCTGTGGCCCAAATAAATTTTTCAGGAAGATATTATTGAATTTTGCGTCATTCCCTGCAGAAAAGCTTCTATTACTGTCTATCCATGAATAATTGTCTTCAGTATTTACTCTTCCAGAAGAAAAACCAAGAGTATTAGATGTTACCCAGTCAAAAATACCGTCTTCATCAGAATTCATAAATCCCAATTCCAGAGAAAATCCATTTGCATATAAATCAGTTGGATTACGAGTTACATCATCAAAGGCATCAAATCTCTCAGTGTAATAAAACAAATCTCCTACACTAAACTGTAAACCAGAATTATCATTTTTTTCTTCCGAATCTCCACCTAACACTCGTGTTTCTGAAAATCCTAATATTGCTGTAAAGAGCAATGCAAAACAAAAAACTATTTTTTTCATTTTATCTCCGTTATTTTATATTTCGTAAAACGTCCACAAGATGACTGGAAGCACCAAGTAATTCTGGTCTTTCACAGTTTGCAAGCTGATATTTCTTAAATGCTTCAAATTCATCTTCCGACATTTCATTTAATTCTCTGCGAATATAATCTGCTGGTCCATCTGGGGCAAAAACACTTATTCGTTCCACACCACACTTCTGATTTATTCTATTCATATCTTCAAGACGTACATAATCATATAAATCTTCGTCATTACATATCGTATGAAAATCTTCAGTCACTTTTTCATTTAACACTTCTTCAGACCATTTATGTTCCCTGAAAAAATATGAAATAACACTGTAATCATTCATTACATAAGCAACAAGAATTATTCCATTTTTTTTAGTAATTCTTTTTGCTTCTTCCAAAGCCCTTACTTTATTCTCATCACCATGCAGATGATACATTGGTCCAAATAACAAGGTTATATCAAAAGTATCATTATCCAGAAAATGCAAGTCTCTTGCATCACCCTGCCAGGTTTTCACATTTTCATGCTTCGAACGAAGTATTTCTAAATTGTGCTTTACCAGTTCAACTGCAGTAACATCATAACCGCGATGGCAAAGTTCCACTGAATATCGCCCTGTTCCAGCACCTATATCAGCAATCTTTATTTTCCCAGGTCCACCAGCCATCTGTGCATATTGCTCTATAAAATGCATGGAAGTAGTAAATTCCACTAAACCATGACGAGTTGTGAGACGATGTTCTTCATGAAATTTATTATAATATTTTTCTAATTGTGTCATAAATGATAAAACTATCGTTTTAAGTAAACCATCAACAACATAATATCCGAATTACGAATACCAGAAATTCTGTTAGCCTGTCCCAAAGTAACAGGGCGAATCTGTTCCAGCTTAAATCTTGATTCCGAAGAAAGAGATGGAATTGAACCATAATCAAAATCAGGAGGAATATGTGTATTTTCCATCTTATGGAGCTTTTCTACACGTTTATCCTGCTTTTCAATATAGTATTTATATTTAGCTTCAATTTTAGCTTCTTCCCATTCCTTTTCAGGATATCCAGGATTTTCCATATCAGGCTTTTTCAACAATTGAGCTTCAATTTCAGCAAGACGAGCATATTTTTCGTTTATTGCATCATACTGTGCCTGAGTTTTTAATCCACATTCAAATGCATATTTTGCAAGACGACGGTCTGCAGTATCATGACGCAATTTAAGACGATACTCTGCACGAGCTGTAAACATTCTGTAAGGTTCTTTAGTTCCCAAAGTTACAAGATCATCAATCAATACGCCAATGTAAGCTTCATCACGACCAAGAATCACAGGATTATATTCAGGAATGACTTCAAACTTTTCAAAACCTGCATCTTTCTGAACCCTTGCTATAAACTGATTTAATTCAGCAGTCTCTCTTGCACTTATCTCTGCAAACTGATGTTTTTCTTCAGCAGACATTTCTGCCTTTGGACGGAAGGCTCCTGGTTCCATACTAGTTGGAACACCATTCATAGTTCCCGGGATTTCCGCCAAAGGACCACAAGTTTTAATATGAGCCTTTGCATAAAGTCCTGCATTCATTCCTGCAATTAAGCCCTGACCAGCAGCCTCCTCATAACCAGAAGTACCATTAATCTGACCTGCATCAAAAAGACCAGCAACTCGTTTTGTTTCCAAAGATGGAAAAAGCTGAGTTGGTTCTACAAAGTCATATTCTACTGCATATCCAGGTCGGCTCTGAACTGCATGTTCAAAACCAGACATTGTACGCATAAAAGCATCCTGAACACATTCTGGTAAACTGGAAGAAAGGCCGTTCAAATAAATTTCTTCTGTTTCCAAACCTTCCGGTTCAACAAAAATCTGATGGCGGTCACGATCTGCAAAACGCATAACTTTATCTTCAATTGATGGACAATATCTTGGACCAATTCCATGTATCTTTCCACTATAAAGTGGTGAACGTCCAATATTATCACGAATGATTTTATGTGTTTCTTCATTTGTATAAACAACATGACATGGAACCAATGGACGTTCGACTTTTTCTGTTTCAAAGCTGAATGGAACAACTTCTTCATCTCCAGGCTGTTCTTCAAGCTTAGAAAAATCAATTGTTTTTCTGAGAATACGAGGAGGAGTACCTGTTTTTAGACGACCTGTAGTGAATCCTAAACGATGAAGACTTTCTGTAAGACCATAAGCGGCAGGTTCACCCACTCGACCACATGGAGCATCATACTCTCCAATAAAGATTCGTCCACCTAGAAAAGTTCCGGTTGTCAAAACGACAGCACGAACTGGAATAATTCTTCCTCGTTCTGTTACAACACCTGTAACTTTCTGTCGCATTCCGCTTTTAGCAGCTTCAGTTTCACCTGAATGACGACTTTCGCCAGGAATAGTACCTTTCTCTGCAGAACTGTCTGCATTTGGAGGAAGAGGTGTACTGGATGCAGTTGTAAGAATATCAATAACTGTATCCATCAATGTATATAAATTAGGAGTCTGTTCACATGTTTTTCGGGCAATCATAGAATAAGTAATCTTATCTGCCTGAGAACGAGGAGCCTGAACAGCAGGTCCACGACTTTTATTCAGCATGCGGAACTGAATCATAGATTTATCTATGAGTTTTCCCATTTCACCGCCAAGAGCATCAATTTCACGTACAATATTTCCCTTGGCAATACCTCCAATGGAAGGATTACAGCTCATTCTTGCAATTGCATCTGGAGTCTGTGTAATTAAAACTGTTTTAAGTCCCATTCGGGCACAAGCAAGACCAGCCTCAATACCTGCATGACCTGCTCCTACAACAGCTACATCATAAAAATCATAAAAACTCATAATGTGTGATTATACTTAAAACAGGGATTATTTACAATTGAGGTGATTTTAGAATAGATCTTCGAATTAAGTCCGAAGATGACAGGCCATAAAAAAAGGACACTTTCTTTCGAAAATGTCCTTCTCCTCCTAATTTGAAACGTCAACGACGTGCAAATAACTAATTTTTCAACTAACGAGCATACTCAACAATTCGTGTTTCGCGAATCATTGTCAGGCGAATTCGTCCTGGATAACGCAAGTCATTTTCAATCTGTTTAGCAATACTTCTTGCCAGTTCTTTTACATCCCCATCAGTAACTTTCTCGTTATTAACAAGAATACGAAGTTCACGACCAGCCTGAATAGCATAAGCTTTTTCAACACCTGGGAATGATTCAGCAATTGCTTCAAGATTTTCAAGACGTTTTACATAGTTATCAATTGTTTCTCGTCTTGCTCCTGGGCGCGCAGCAGAAATTGCATCTGCAATCTGAACGATAACAGCTTCGATTGTTTCTGCCTGAACATCATTATGGTGAGCAGCGATTGCATTAATAACCGCAGCACTTTCGCCCATTTTACGTGCCATTTCTGCACCAACTTCTGCATGGTTCTGGTCACTGTCATTTTCAGCACCCTTACCAATATCATGAAGAATAGCAGCACGTTTTGCCAATTCTCTGTCTGCTCCAATTTCTGCAGCAACCATACTGGCAGCCATTGCAACTTCCTTTGAGTGAGTCAAAACATTCTGACCATAACTTGTACGGAAGTACAAACGACCAAGTGCACGAATACCTTCTGTATTCATGTTATGAATTCCAAGATCAAAGAGAGCTTTTTCACCTTCTTCATAAATCTTGTTCTGAATTTCGTGTGTAACCTTCTGAACGATTTCTTCAATGCGGGCTGGATGAATACGTCCGTCTGAAATCAAACGTTCCAAAGATTCCTTTGCAATTTCCTTACGAACTGGATCGAAACATGAAATAACCACTGCTTCCGGTGTATCATCAATAATAATATCAACACCTGTAAGTGTTTCCAAAGTTCTGATATTACGACCTTCACGACCAATAATACGACCTTTCATTTCATCACTTGGTAACGATACAGTTGCTACAGTAATATCACTTGTAGTTTCTGGTGCAATTCTCTGAATTGTAGTTATAAGGATATCTTTTGCTTTTTTTTCTGCAGTAAGCTGTGCTTCCTGTTCAATCTTATTGATTAAAGCCTGAGCATCATGCTTTGCTTCATTTTCAAGATTCTTAATAATAAGATCTTTAGCTTCCTGAGCAGACAATCCAGAAATCTTTTCCAATTCCTGTCGATAATGCTCTTCCTGCTTAGCAATTTCTTCTTCTTTTTTAATCATTGCAGATTTTTTTTCTGCAAGTTCCTTTTCATTCTTTTCGAAATCGGCTGCACGCTGATCAAGAAGTTCTTCTTTTTTATTTACTCTTGCTTCAAAGCGTTGAATTTCAGCACGGCGTTCACGGTTCTCCCGCTCCTGCTGGTTTCTTTCCCGAATGAGTTCATCTTTTGCATTTAACAAAATTTCTTTTTTCTGTGCTTCAGCTTCTCTTATAGCTTCCTGTTTTACACGTTCTGCTTTCTGTTCTGATGCAGATAATTGAAATCTGGCATAAATCCAGCGAATAATCCATCCAAGAACAATTCCAACAACAGGGAGAACTATGTACATTACAATGTTCATAGAAATCTCCTATTATAAAAAAATTTATAGAATAGTTCAGCATTAATAATAACGTAAGAATGGTTAGATGTCAAATTAAAACGGTCTTCTATTTATCAAC
>JAEDFX010000185.1 GCA_016297805.1 Treponema sp.
TACAGTAGTTTATTTTCTGGCAGATTAATAAATTGTCGGGTCAACCCCGAGAATGGTACAGCGATGTCAGTCATCAGTGTATCAAAACCTGATACACTGATGACTGACATCGCTGTACCAGGTTTTTGTTTTTTTTAGGAGGCATGAGCGTGAAATTTGATGATTTGATTTGGTACGGAAGAACTTTAGATAACGAAGGAATAAGATATTTTGATTATTCTTCAAGTGGTTTTGCTTTTGTAATGAAAGGAAAAAAGGCAGCAGCTACTTTTTTAAGTGATCCAGAAAAACACGCGGAAACAAATAAAGGTGTGATTGGTGTTTTTGTTACAGAAGGGACAGACCTTACCTGGAAATCTATGCCAGAAGAACCAACAACACGCATAATTTTTGATAGAAATGTGAATGACTGTGTATTGTTTGAATCTGATGTAGAAAAGACAGTTACTGTTCGTGTTGTGAAGATTTCTGAAGATGCCTTTGGTTGTGCTGGTCTTAAAGATTTGCAGATTGATGGAAAAATTATTCCTTCAGCAAAGCCAAAGTATGATATGAAAATTGAATACATTGGTGACAGTATTACCTGTGGTTATGGAATTGAAGGTGTTTGGGAAAAAGATACCTTTACTACAACTCAGCAGCGTGCAGATAAATCATACGCCTTTCTTACTGCAAAAAAACTAAACGCAGAGATTCAGTGCTGCAGCTGGAGCGGAATAGGAATTATTTCAAATTATGTTGATCCAGAAACTGCAAAAATCCCAGAAACCAGCTGGCTTATGCCTGCAAACTGGCCTTATACAGACAAATCTCTTTCTTTGAGACTGGGTCTTGAACCAGAAGTTTGGGATGAAAGCCGATACAGTCCAGACATTGTTGTAATCAATCTTGGTACAAATGATACCAGCTGGGTACACGGAAAAGAGGATAGACGTTTAGCTTATGTAAGTGGACTTCGTCAGTTGATTGAAGCAGTTCATCGTCGTTCGCCAAAAGCAAAAATCTGCGGATGTCTTGGTGTAATGGGTCAGGAACTTTGTGATTCTATGAAGGAGGCACTGGATTTATTCCATAAAGATTTCCCAGCTGTGCCTGTAAAATATGTGAAATTCCCAGTTCAGGATGCTGCCGACGGTATTGGCGCCGACTGGCATCCAAGTGCAAAAACTCACCAGAAAATGGCAGAGCAGTTAGCCGGTGAGCTTCGCAACTGGTAATTTATGCCTGAGCCACAGGCTCGTATTCTACGCGGATTTCTGGCAATGCTGGTAATTCTGCGTAGTAGTTATTCATCCAATCACCGATTTCTGCTTTGAATGGGTCGCTGCCGTCTGCAGGATGGTTCAATCCGTCTGCAGGTGTAGCGAAAATTCTAAGCTTCATTGTTGTTGGAGCGGTAATTTTGTGTTCAAAGAAGTAGCTCATCAAATCAATGCATTTAACGCCTGGTGCTTTGTAGAACCAGTGACCGCCAAATTCAAACATCAGATTCATAGCCTTTAATTTTTCGTCTTTAAAGTACAGTTCACAGAACAAAGGATCTTTTTCAACTTTTATATTAACTTCAACGCCTTCTGCATCTTCTGAGTTACCCCAGCGCAATTTTGCAGGCAGCTTAACTTCATCACCACTTTCAATTTTCTGGCTGAAATATGGGCGGTGCAGCATTTCCCGGTAAGTGCGCAACAACGGCTGCTCAATTCCAACATCAGAATTATTAGGGTCAGTAATTTCCAGACCTAAACGTCCATCATCACGGAACTGATAAAGTGTGAAAGCCGAAAGCCATTTTTCATCATCTTTTTCTACAAGCTCCATAAAGTGCTTCATTTTCTGAGCCTGAATATATGGACCGTTTACATCACCATCAGCATTAAGTTCGCTAAGAACCATTGGTTTATCCTGACCAGTAATTTCGCGAAGACGGTGAATTGTTTTCTTGAATTTTGCATAAACTGTATCTACATCCCAATCACCATAATTGGCAGTTTCTTTTGTAGCTACATCGTTTGGCCATCCCCAGTGAAGAGAAAGGTAATTATCGCCAGACCAGATATCTGCAACTTTGTGGGCTGGAAGGAAAATATCTTCCATTTCAAGTTTACCTGTTGCATCTTCATAAAGGCCGGCACAAAGAATCATTTTTACGTTTGGTGCATATTCGTGCATTACGTTTGCAACCATAACAAAGAAGTCTGAAATCTGCTGGTATGTGGCACGTTTTGTATAGCAGAACCAGTTTCCTGTACATTCGTGATTAACACGGAGAAGAAGTCGGCCATAAGGACGAAGATCTTTTGCAAGGAGAATAATATCATCACGAGTTAATGCTGGATCGATTGTAAGTGTAAGAACTACATCCTGACCATGTTTACGGATTTCATTCATAAAGTTGAAAGGTTCATCATTATGAAGTCCTTCACGACCACCACGATATGGGAAATAATCTTCATAAGGATAATCCCAGGCACCAGTTGCTTCGCGTCCAGTATCAATTTTGCTGGCACGAGTTGGCCATTCTTTATCATTAGGATAATAAGTGTACATCAGACTGATTCCACGGTGAACTTTTCCCAATTTACCCAGAATATAATCCTGATTTACATAAAATCCACGTTCGCTTCCATCACCCAAATCAAGGGCGCATTCACAACCTTTCAAAAATACTTTGTTCATAAATTAATCTTCCTAAACTTAATTATACAGATAAAAATAAGTAAAAAAACTAAAAAAATGCAAAAAAATTGTAAAAAATAATAATTTTGTAGTTTATGGAATATGTTATATGGAGAGAAGACAGGGCCTCCGCATTATATATTTCTACAAACATGGACTTTTAGTTTTCATTTCGGATGATGGGAAAGGTATAGATTCAAAGCTTCTCGAACAGATGAACTCATCAAAAATCACAAGTATAAAAAATCTTCACTTTGGTCTGCAGAATATAAAACTTCGTTTGAACGAAATCGGCGGAAGTATAAAATTTGTTTCAGAAAAAGGCGAAGGTACAGAAGTTGAAATTAAGATTGTTTAAGGAGACAAACCTGTTATGAATTTAATAATGATTGAAGACCACAACCTTGTACGTCAGTTGGTGATATTTTGTGAATTAAACTTTAATAATTTGTAACCAAAAAATGGTGAAAAAATTCATCAAATTTTGATTATTTTTTTCTAACTACAAAACTTTTCTTATGATGTAAAATTGAAAT
>JAEDFX010000060.1 GCA_016297805.1 Treponema sp.
GTGAATACCGAATCTTTGTGGTTTCTGTTTGGCTTTTCTGCCATGGCGGCCTCCTAAAATAAAAATCTCTTACTATAATATTTGCCGCGATTTACGATTTTAGGAAATGCGATAGGAAAAATGTAAAAAAAAGCGGGCGTTGCGGGCCGGCGTTTGAGGCCCGCTGAGGGGATAGCGACCAACGTAGTGGGCGCGCAAGGGGAGACTTCCCCTTCGTGACTAAATCATAAAATTGCGTTATAATTTTGTTATCAATTTTATTTTATCGAGGCAAACAAATGGCATTTGTTGATGAATTGTTAAACAAAGCAAAAGCTGCAAACAAAACAATCGTTCTTTGCGAGGGTGAAGATAAACGTGTTGTAGAAGCAGCTTCAAAAATTGTAAAAGACGGAATCGCCAAAATCATTTTGATTGGTTCTGACGACGATATTAAAGCTAGCGGCTCAACTGCTGACCTTTCTGGTGTTACTGTTATTGACCCAGCAAAAGACGCTAATGCAGACAAATATGCAGAACTTTTGTTCAAGGCTCGTGAAGGAAAAATTAATAAGAAAACTGGTGCTCCAGAATATGCTGATGTAGCTGCTGCAAAAGCTGCTA
The DNA here is from genome assembly GCA_016297805.1 of Treponema sp. Lineage (GTDB taxonomy): Bacteria > Spirochaetota > Spirochaetia > Treponematales > Treponemataceae > Treponema_D. Next base: position 604 of record JAEDFX010000060.1, read on the forward strand.
TTCTTAAAGATCACACAATGTATGGTGCTCTTATTCTTAAAGCTGGTGATGCAGATGGTTTTGTTTCTGGTGCTTGTCATTCAACAGCAAATACTCTCCGCCCTGGTTTGCAGGTAATTAAAACTGCTCCTGGTTTTAAAACAGTTTCTTCTTGTTTCATCATGGTTGCTCCAGAATTGGGAAACAAATATGTTCCAGAGGGTGTTGCTGTATTTGGTGATTGTGCTATCAATATTGAACCAACTGCTGAAGAACTTTCTGATATCGCTATTGCTTCTGCTGATACAGCTAAAAAAATTGCAGGTATTGAACCACGTGTAGCAATGCTTTCATTCTCTACAAAGGGTTCTGGAAATGATGCTAAATTCTATGATACTGTTTCAAAGGTTCAGAAAGCTACAGAATTGGCAAAAGCAGCTGCTCCAGATTTAGCTTTGGATGGTGAATTCCAGTTTGATGCTGCAGTAGCTCCAGAAGTTGGTGAACTTAAAGCACCTGGTTCAAAGGTTGCAGGTCATGCAAATACATTTATTTTCCCTAACATTAATGCTGGTAATATTGGTTACAAGATTTGTCAGCGTATGGGCGGATGGATGGCTATTGGTCCTGTATGTCAGGGCTTTGCAAAACCATTGAACGACCTTTCACGGGGTTGTAACGTAGATGATATTATCGCTACAGTTGCAGTTACAGCTTTACAGGCTTAGGAACTACTGAGTTTTTACACAAAAAAAATGCATTGTGAAAATTAGAAATAATTTCACAATGCATTTTTTTTTATTTTTGTGTATGAATGTGTGAGTTTTGCAAAGCAAAACTCATAATGAAAATATGCTTTCCATGAAAGCATATTTTCATTGACACATTGACAAAAAATGTCATAAGTGGTTATTATTTAAACAATTCATAAAGTGTGGTAAATTATAGTAATCACATTTTTGGAGTTATTAATGGAAAAAAGACGTGTTGTTGTAACAGGTTTAGGATGTGTTTCTGCTTCTGGGAATAATGTTAAGGATACTTGGAATAATGTTAAGAATGGTGTAAGCGGTGTTGATAAAATCACTTTGTTTGACGCTTCAAATCATCTTGTTCAGATTGCGGCAGAAGTTAAAGACTTTAATATAGAAAATTACGATATTGACCGTAAACTTGCTAGAAAAACTAATAGAGTAACAAAATTCCTTCTTGGCGCTTCTATTGAGGCTGTTAATGATGCTGGCTTTGACAAAGATTCTATTGCAAAAGCAAATGCTGGAATTATTACTGGTATGGGTATTGGTCTTTCAGAATCAGCAGATAATGCTTATCAGATTTATAATGATCCTGCTAAAGGTATAAATCGTATTCCTCCATTAACTGCTCCTTTGGTATTGAATAATGAACCTAGTGCAAATGTGGCAATGCACTTCCAGATTCATGGTCCTGCATGGACTTTATCAACAGCGTGTGCTTCTGGTACTGATGCTCTTGGTCTTGCAGCAGATATGATTAGACTTGGTCGTATGGATGTTTGTCTTGCAGGCGGTTGTGATGCAAATATCACAGGTTTTGATATTGGTTGTTATCAGGCTCTTTCTGCATTAACTACAAAATTTAATGATAATCCAAAGGCTGCCAGTCGTCCTTTTGATAAGGATAGAAGTGGTTTTGTAATGGGAGAAGGTGCTGCAGTTCTTATTCTTGAAGAATATGAACACGCTAAGGCTCGTGGTGCTAGAATTTATGCTGAAGTTGCAGGTTTTGGTGCTTCTTCAGATGCTTATCATTTAACAGCTCCTTGTCCAGATGGTGCAGGTGGAATTCTTGCTATGAAAAAGGCCTTGGAAGATGCTGGTATGAAGCCTGAAGAAATCAATTACTATAATGCACATGGAACTTCAACTAGTGCCAATGATACTGCTGAAACAGCAATGTTGAAATCTGTATTTGGTGATTATGCATATAAGCTCCACATCAGTTCTACAAAGAGTGAAACTGGTCATATGGTTGGTGGTGCTGGTGCAATTGAAGCGATTATGTGTGTAAAAGCGTTGGAAGAAAATTTTATTCCTCCAACTGCTAATCTTGATAATCCTGATTTGGAACATGGATGTGATTTGGATTACACACCAAAAACAGGCGTTGCTTGTGAAGTAAAAGCAACCGCCAGCTGTTCGTTGGGCTTTGGTGGTCACAACGGATGTATTATTTTGAAAAAAATTTAACTTACAATATAAATTATAAAGAGGAAAATTATGGCTGTAATTAAACCAATGGTTCGTTCGAACATGTGTCTTAATGCTCACCCAATTGGATGTGCAAAAGAAGTTGAAAATCAGATTGAATATGTAAAGGCTCAGAAGGCTAAACGTGGAACAAAGTCTTTAAAAGAAGGCGGAAATGGTCCTAAATTCGTTTTAGTTTTGGGATGTTCAACAGGTTACGGATTGGCATCACGTATTGCGGCTGCATTTGAATATGGTGCAGATACAATCGGTGTTTCCTTTGAAAAAGCAGGCACAGAAACTAAGGGTGGAACTCCAGGCTGGTACAACAACTTGGCATTTGATCGTGCTGCTAAAGCTGAAGGATTGTTTACAGAAACTTTCAGTGCAGATGCTTTCTCTCACGAAACTCGTAAAATGATTATTGAAGAAGCTAAAAAAGCTGGTAAAAAATTTGACTTAGTTGTTTACTCTTTGGCTTCTCCAGTTCGTTCTGACCCAGACAAAATTGATCCTAACAGTGCAGAAGGAAATCATATTCTTTATAAATCTGTAATTAAACCAATAGGAAAAACTTATGCAGGTATGGGTATTGATATTCTTACAAATACATTGAAGGAATCTGCTGCTGAACCTGCTAACGAAGAAGAAATTGCTAACACTGTAAAAGTAATGGGTGGTGAAGACTGGCAGCTTTGGATTGACCAGTTGAGTGCTGCTGGTGTTCTTGCTGAAGGATGCCGCACAGTTGCTTACTCTTACATTGGACCAGAATTGAGCCACGCAATCTACCGCGATGGTACAATTGGTCAGGCTAAAAAACACCTTGAAGCTACAGCTCACACATTAAACGAAAAACTTGCAAAAGAATTGAATGGTGCTGCTTACGTTTCTGTAAACAAAGGATTGGTAACTCGTTCTTCTGCAGTTATCCCAATCATTTCTTTGTATCTTTCAATCTTGTTTAAGGTTATGAAGGCTAAGGGAAATCACGAAGGTTGTATTGAACAGATGGAACGTTTGTTTGCTGAACGTCTTTACACTGGTGATAACTCTGCCGCTGGTAAAGTTCCAGTTGATGAAGAAAACCGCATCCGTGTTGATGACTGGGAAATGCAGGCTGATGTTCAGGCAGAAGTTGATAAGTTGATGGCAAAAGTTAACAACGACAACATTGCTGAAATCTGTGACCTTGAAGGTTATAAACATGACTTCTATGCAACAAACGGATTTGATATTGCTGGTGTTGATTACACAGCTGATGTTGCAAGAATGGATGTTATCTAATCTATTATCGGACTAAGTCCCTTAATTACAGGCTCCCTACGCGGGAGTCTTTTTTTTTGCTATTTTTAGCCTGTTCTACAGGGTACGGACTTGCATCAAGAATTACAGCGGCTGGGGAATCAATATTTTGCACAATTGTCTTGTAGATAATAAATCGGAAATAGCCACAGACGAAGATATTTTCAATAATATTTATTGTAAATGGATGGCTTTTCTAGTAAAATAAATAAAAATTTTACGGAGTATTTAATGTTAACTGGTCGTCATTTAATTCAGCCTGATGATTTGTCGGTTTCTGAAATTGAAGAAATTTGTTCTTTGGCAGAACAGATTATTGTTGATCCTAATTCTTTTAATGATGTGTGTCGCGGGAAAATTCTTGCGACACTTTTTTTTGAGCCAAGCACTAGAACAAGACTTTCTTTCGAAGCTGCAATGCTCCGTTTAGGTGGATCTGTAGAAGGTTTCTCAGATGCAAGTAATACATCTACTTCAAAAGGGGAAACTCTGGCAGATACAATTCGTGTAGTATCTTCTTACGCAGATGTAATTGCAATGCGTTCTCCTCGTGAAGGTGCTGCACTTCTTGCCAGCAAATATTCAGCTTGTCCAATAATCAATGCGGGAGACGGTGGTCACTATCATCCTACACAGACTCTTACAGATCTTGTAACAATTCGTCAGCTTTTAGGTGGACTTGAAAATCATACAGTAGGTTTCTGTGGTGACTTGAAGTTTGGTCGAACAGTTCATTCTCTTGCAGAAGCTCTCCGCCACTTCAAGGGTAATAAGTATATTTTTATCAGTCCTAAAGAGCTTACAGTTCCTGATTATCTTATTACAAATGTTCTTGAACCTGCTGGTGTAAAATATGAGATTGTAGAAAGTCTTGATGAAGTTATGGGCGAACTTGATGTTTTATACATGACTCGTGTTCAGAAGGAACGTTTCTTCAATGAACAGGATTACATCCGCTTAAAGGACAGTTATATTCTTGATTCAGAAAGAATGAAGCTTGCCAGAAAGAATATGATAGTTCTTCATCCTCTTCCACGTGTAAATGAAATTACTCCAGATGTTGATAATGACCCAAGAGCTGCCTACTTTAAACAGGTTAAGTATGGAATGTATGCTCGAATGGCATTGATTGCTAAATTGACTGGTTCTTTATAATAGGAGTGCAAAATGTTAAACGTAAATACAATCAAAAATGGTCTTGTAATTGATCATATTCGTGCTGGTTCTGGTTTGAAAATTTATCAGTGGCTTGGTTTGGATAAAGCACATTTTACTTCCTGCTTGATTCAGAATGTGCCATCAGAAAAATCTGGCCGTAAGGATATTATTAAAATTGATAATATTATTAATATTGATTATTCAGTTCTTGGATTTATTGATCCAGATATTTGTGTAAACGTAATTGAAAACGAAAAAATCGTTCGCAAAATCAATATGGAATTGCCTTCAAAGGTTCAGGGCGTTTTCAATTGTAAAAATCCACGTTGTATTACTCAGACAGAGCACTATGTAAAACCAACCTTCATTTTGGCAGATAAGGCGAAAGGTATTTATAAGTGTGAATATTGTGATACTCTTTATCTTGCTGGCAGCGAAAGACAGTAAATTATTAATGAGGAATATATGACAAAATCTATCTTAATTTATAACGCACAACTCTTGGACGAAAGCATGGATACTCCTGGTGCCTTGCTGGTTGTTGATGGAAAAATCCGTTCGGTTTTTCAAGGCTATTTTACTACTTCAGAAACTGTGGAAAAAATGGCCCGTGCAGTTATGAAAGAAGATGGATTAGATGAAAAATCTCCGCTGGATTTATATAATGCCCGTGGTTTGACTTTGACTCCCGCTTTTATTGATATGCATGTGCATTTGCGCTATCCGGGACAAACTGCAAAAGAGGATTTGAATTCAGGTCTTCATGCAACTGCCGCTGGTGGATTTGGTACAATTGTTGCAATGCCAAATACAAATCCTGTTGTTTCTTCTGTTGAAATGGCTATGAAGATTGAACGGGAAGCTGCTGCAATTGGACTTACTCATATGTTCCAGACTGTAAGTATTACAAAGGATTTTGCTGGAGAAGATACTTCTCATCTTGATATTTTAGATAAAAAATATATTCCTGTAATTACAGAAGATGGTCATGATGTTCTTTCCAGTGCAATTATGCTGGAGGGTATGACAAAGGCTGCTGAAAAGGGTGTAATTGTAAGCTGTCATTCTGAGGATGTAACTTTGGCACAGCAGGCAAAACCTTTCCGTATGCAGGCTCTGGAAGTTATGAAAGAAGTGGGACTTTCTGCATGGGGAACCTCTGATGATGTGGATTTTGACGATGAAGAGGTTGCAGAATCTATAAATCAGATTGATTTGGCTCTTACAAAGGCTAACGATATTCTGGCACTTGCAGAAGATACTGCTACAGTAAGAAACCTTATGCTTGCAAAAGAAGCTGGCTGTCATATTCACGTGGCACATGTAAGTACTGCAAATTGTATTAGTGCCATTCGGGAGTTTAAAAATCAGATTTTAGACGATGAGGCTGATTTTCATGCTGACGAAGCAGATGCTGCATATCAGGCTTATGAAGAAGGCGTATCTTTTGTTCCAACTAAACGGGTTACTTCAGGCTTTGATGTAACTTGTGAGGTTACTCCTCATCATCTTGCACTCTGCGGAACAGATGAACCATTGATTCGTGCATTGGTAAATCCACCTTTGCGCAGTGAAGATGACCGTGTTGCTCTTATTGAAGCTCTTCGCGATGGTACCGTTGATGTTATTTCTACAGACCATGCACCTCATACTGCAGATGACAAGGCAGCTGGAAGCCCAGGATTTACAGGTGCCGAAACTGCCTATGCCGTTTGTAACACAATTCTTGTAAAAGAGTGCCAGTTTAATCCTCGCAGACTTTCACAGCTTATGTCGGCAAATCCTGGCCGCATTTTAGGTTTGCAGAAAGGACGTTTTAAGACTGGGTATGATGCAGACCTTACTCTTGTAGATCCAGATGAACAGTGGGTTGTTGATTCATCTAAATTCTACAGTAAGGGTAAAGCTACACCGTTTGAAGGCCGAACTTTAACAGGCTGTGTAAAGGGTCTGTTTATTGATGGTCGCTTGGTTTTAGAGAAATAAGCTTATTGTCTTTCATAAACCACAGCTTGCACTCAATCTTATTTTCATCAACCTTCAGCATTTTTGCGGCGGCAGTTCTGTAACAGTTCTGCTGACCTGCATACTTTTCAGAATCTGGAGTATTGTCGGACTTGTAATCTATAATTGTGTATGTTCCGTCTGGATTTTCATAAATCAAGTCTATGGAACCTGTCCAAATTGTTTTGTTCCAGAACATTTTGAATGCCCATTCTGCACGGTAAAAGCGGGAGTTTTGTTTTGCATCAATAAAGTTTTTCCCAGCTTCTGTCTGACAGAAAACCTTGCAGTAATTAATACACTGGCTCATAACTTCAGATTTTTTATCATCTTCCAGATTTTTGAATAATTTTGGAGCTGGCTGGAATTGTTCTGGTTCTATGCCGTTTGCCTGAGCTTCCAGATAGGCGTGGACGAGAGTACCAAAGTCTGCGGCTGTAAAACCTTCCTGACGCAAATGCCCTTCCTCCTGATTTTCCTGTCGGATATCATCTTTTAGAGCATCTTCAGAAGTTGAATCTGGGGTATAGTCGGCTTCCAGTGCACTAGGACAGCTTCGTGGAATGGCGTTGGAAGTATATTGAATTTCCTGTACATTCTCGTATTCTGGTTTTAAAGTTTTGATTTTCTCGGAACGGATATCATCAAGTAAAACATCTTTACTGATGTTAGCTGCAGCATAATTTACCAAAGGAATATTTACAAAATCAAAAGCAGCTCCAGTTTTGTATGTAACAACTTCTTCTTCTGACATGCCGTAAGTTTTTTCGGCCAGGCGTTCAAAAATGTGGAAATCCGATTTTGTATCATAGGAATCTCCTTGTGGAAGCCATTTTCCCATTACATAAACATGGGATATGGCACGAGTGATTCCTACATAAATCAATCGTCTGAATTCGGCTAGTTCCTTTTTCTTTTCCAGTTCTTTCTGACAAATACAGAAATAATTTCCACTACCTTTTTCTGGCTTAATGGAAAGTCCTGTCTGACTATCAAAAAAGATAGATGAATTCTCACTTTTTATGTGTACATCTGTACAATCGCAAAGAAATACATGTTTAAACTGAAGCCCTTTACTTTTGTGAATTGTCATTATTTTTACAGCTTCACTGCGTTCCAAAGGATATGAAATGCTGCTGGTATCAATATCAGAATCTTCTGCGGACATGGATTTCTTTAGATTCTCAAGCTCATCAATGAACCAGGATACAGTTTTACCTTCTGATTCACAGGTTCTGGCCAATTCAAAAATCATATCAAAATGTTCTGCGGCCAATTCAGTTTGAGGAGAAAGCAGTGTTTCGTATTTATAACCTGTCTTATTCCATAAAATATCAAGGGTAGTCGTGATTTTCTGCTGAAGAACATCAGATCTTAAATTTTCAAGGAATTTGTTTGCCTCAATATATTTTTTATATTCCTGGGCTGATAAATCTTTTTCGAGATCAGTTGTTTTTGAAATAAATGGATTGAATACAAAATTGTAATCATCTGTATCAACCAAATGGGACAGTATAATTTCCAAAGAATTTTCTGAAACTCCGGCCAGTGGAGAGCATAAATAAGCACCATAAGCATTTATGTCAGAAGGATAAACACAAAGCCGGAGGAAATTATATATATCATTAATAACTCCGTCTTCGAATATATTTTTAAAAGCATCTACTTCATAAGGAATGTTATATCTGCTCAGATATTTAGTGATGATATTCTGATGTGTACGTCCTTTTGCAAGAATGGCAAAATCATTCCAGTTTTTATTATCTTTTCCCTGATTATAAATTTTAGTAGCAATGTCAAAAGCAAGTTGATCTTCTTCCGGGATAAGCTTCTCGTTGGAGTCCAGTATTGTTTCGTTAGCTTTTTTTAGTTTGCTTTTATTTACAAAACGGAAGTGGAAAGGAATATTTTCTTGTGTAAGTTCAGGAAGTACTTTTCCATTTTTTAGTGCTTCCTTGTCATAGTATGCTTCATAGTCAAGTCTTATGCTGTGTTCGGAGAAAATACCTTTGCCGTTTGCAAAAATCTGATTAAAGGCTTTTACTGTAGAATCGTCTGAACGGTAATTGAAAGTCATCGGAACAAGTTTGTTTTCACCACATTGAGTAAGCTCGTTGAAAACAGAAACATCAGCACCACGGAATTTATAAATAGACTGTTTCTCGTCTCCTACAAAGAACAGTTTGTCTGGAGTTCGTTTGTCTTCGAGGATATTATTTTCTTTATCTTTAATAATAATCTGATTATGGATAGAAATATTATTTTCTCCAGCTGCTGGTAAAGTTATTTTTGTTCCTGGTTTAAGAGAAAGGAGATATAGCAAATCTCTGTTTTTTCCGTTGTTATCCTGAAATTCATCAATCATTATTTTCTTATAGGCGGAAATTTCCTGTTCACGAATATCTTCATTTTCTATAAGAATTTGTAAAGCCAGTTCAGAAACATCTCCAAAAGAAAGATTTCCTGAATTTCGTTTTGCAGAATTTACTTCTGCCAGTAAATTATCTAAAAGAGAATAGAATGACACAAGAGCTTCATATTGAGTGATGTATGATAGAAGAGATTCAATAACAGGATTCAGGGTGTCTCTGATTTGAATTATCAGTTTGTTTGCAGATGTAAGTTTTCCGGAAAGTCCTGTAACTTTTTTTATGCCATTCGCAAATTGCTGGAAGCTGTCTGTGATGTTTTTCAGTTCTTTTGAAGTGCTAGAAAATTCATCTGGTTTGAAATTATAACCTAAAAAAGAATCTGCAATTTCAAAGATTTCATCAAAGGCTGTTTTGTATGCAAAATGATCCTTTGCTTTTTTGTCTACAGCAAATTCTGCAAGAATATCTTCGTGAATCTTTCTAAGGTTGTAACCGCCGGGGAAATTATCATCAGTTTTTTGAGTATTAGCAAAATAAAAATTCAAAGCCTGACAAATTTTTTCTTTCTGGGCAGGTATAAAAGAACTGAAAAAGTCTTTTGGAGTTGTAAGATTAGTGTATTCATTTATTGCCTGAGCTATGGTTTTTTCTGCAAAATTCTGGAGCTGACCTGCATCGGCAAAGGTAGCAATTCCTGGATTTGTGGCATTTTTTAATGTAAATTTGAAAGCCCTGTCTTTTACTTCTCTTAAGCCGTCAGTGGAACCAGTAGAAAAATCAGGCCTTATTCCATATCTATTTGAGCATTGGCGAACTATGTTTGCACAATATGAGTCTAAAGTTTGAATGTGAGCATTGGCAAAATCTTCAAGACCATTTTTTGCCAGTTGTATCTGTGCAGCTGTAAGCTCTGGACAAGGTTCGTGTTCTGCAAAAAATTTCAAAGTATCATAAATTCTCTTATACATTTCTGCTGCGGCTTTATTTGTAAAGGTTAGGGTAAGAATTTCATCGGCCTTTGCTTTTCCTGTCATTACAAGCCATGCAAATCTTGTAGCAAGAACCTGAGTTTTCCCAGAGCCTGCACCTGCGGCAATAACTGCATTATCTGTAGTTTCCAGAGCTTCACTTTGAGCAGAATCAAGCTTTGTACTAAGAAGAGATAAGAATTTGTAATTACTTTCGTTCAATTGATTTTCCTCCCACGCAGTAGGTTGTACGGCAGATTCCTTTGAAGGAACACTTTATGCAGTTTTCATAAGTTATTACGTTTAATTTGTCTTTTTTGGACTGACTGTTGTAGGGTTTTAGAATCATAGTTCCATTTTCAGGATTTACCTGACTGTTAAAAACCTTTGCATACTCTTCAAGAGCGTTCATGGTAGGTTTGTAAAGTTCGTAGGTTGCAGTCTGTGCTCCTTTTGAAACAACAAATTTGTCTACAGCACCAATTTTTTCAATATCCTTAATTGCATAAAAATATCCGGCAGAAATTTCGTGATGTTTTTCTTCCTCTATCAGCTTAAAGTATAGTGGCATCTGAAAGTCTGCCAGAAGGTTATTTGAATCTACGACTGTTTCTTTTTTAGTAGGCGCTGCTGATTTAGAATTTTTATAATCTACAATAATCCAGTCATTCTCCGGTGAAAGCAAAAGACAGTCAATTTTTCCATACCAGTCATATTCTTCTGAAGGAACACAGATTGTCTTTTCACATCCTACAAGAGTACAATTTCCGATTCCTCCAAAGTTTTTGGCTGGGCTAAGACTGTTTGGGTCAGAATAAGGCTGTAATAAGAATTTCAAGAAGGAAAGAATGGCTCTATTGATTTTGTCTTTCTGATCATTCAGTGCATTAATAACAAGAGGACTGTCTCTGAAATCTGATGGAGATTTTATAGCCTTATCAATATATTCAGACAGGTTAACCTGAAAATCAACTGTAGGACTGTTAATTTTGTTTTCTGAGTTTTCTGAAATCTTAAAAGAATCTGACACTTCATCATAATATGGCAGTTTCTTGTTTTGGAATTGAGAAAGATACAGTTCCAGTATTTTATGATTCAAATTTCCCATATCGTAACTTTGCATCAGGTTTGTATCCAGAGTGTCATCATGAAGTTTTAAAACTGATTTAAAAAGCCATTTTCTTGGACAAGGAAAAAAGTTTTCCAAATCACCACGAGCAGATATTTTAATCTTATCATCGCAAACTAACTGATCTTTAATAGTTGTACCTTGATTGCGTTTACTAACAAGAAGAGTCTGTATTTTTTTACGTAGTTCTTCATTTGTTCTGTATTCTTTGTCAGAATTTCCAGATTGTTTTTTTTGCCAGGAATTGAATTCTTCCTTCTGGGTACTTGTAATCGCCTTAGGAAATTGGTTGTCTGAAGAAATAATATGTTTTTTTTCTGAAAGAATATAATCAGAATTGTTAAAATCTGGTTTATTTTTAACTTCTGTAAGCTGGTTGTGTGGAATTGCATAACCGCTGAAGGTATTTTCTGCTGTTGAAAAACATACAAAATCAGAATCAGTTCTTTCAGTTTCTTTTGCGTAAAGTTTGATAAACACTTCTGTTGCGCGGAGTTTTTTATCATCTTCTATAAGATGTAATTTTACACGTTTTGTTGCATTAAGGAAGGTTAACCGTTTGTATGGAATGTCAAGTTTCTTCTGAGAACTATCTATTATAAATTGATATTTAAAATAGGCAGGTCCTGAAAGTTTATATGAGAAAATGTTTACTCCAGTTTTATCCTTTTGCTGGGGAGTATATTTCGTGTTATCCAGTTCCCTTAAAAAGAATTCAAATGGGTTAGAAATATGCAGATTGCATTGTGAAAACTGTTCTTCTATGCTGATAATTTCTTTTAGGTTTGTAATACATCTTCCTAAAATATCATTGGCAGTTTTGCTGAATTTTTCGTTGGATTCAAGAAAATAACTCTTGAAGCCATTCCATGCTGTTGCGATAGAGGCGAAGGTTGCGTTCTCCACATAAAAAGCTTCAACATAATGTTTTATTTTTCCATAAAAATCTTCCAATTGGGAATAATATGCTTTTTGTTCCTCATCATTTTCCAAATGATTTATTTTTCTTTTTAATGCACTGAACCAGATATCCTTTTCTGTAGGGGAACAGATACAGCGCATTTCGTTGCCAACTCGAACAAGTCCTTCACGTTTTTCTTTGTGTTCTGGTTTCCATGGTACACATTCATCAAGTAAGAGACTTCGAATTGTGTCAAAAGTAAAATTCTGGCTATGACAGTCGTTTATTTCTTTGAAAATTCTTCCTGCACTATTTTTGGTCAGAGAAATTCCTGCCTTAATCACATAAGGAATTTCATAAAGTCCAAATTCTCGCTCTATGTATGGTCTGTAGGTATCCAGATCAGGAATACTCAGTGCTATTTCCGACCAGTCAGCTTTTCCAGAGTTTACTAAATCTATAATTCTCAGCATTGTCTGACGCAGCTCAGTTCTGGAATCTGTATAAAGATAAAACTTAGGATTAGGAATGTTTTCCGGCATTGTAGTGATAGTTATGTTCTCGCATTTAGCAAAGATTTCAGCGAAGTCTCCGTAGTCTTTCAGCAGTTCCGGATAGAATAAAATAAATTTTGTATTTTTATCCCCTAAATCAAGATTTTCAACCCAGGAAGGTTCATACAGATTATTTGCATCAAGAAAGCTTTTGTATTCTTCATAAAGCTTTAAATAGTCTTTGTCTTCGGCATCTGGCTCTCCGTAGTCTGCTTTGTTTTCTTCCATGCGTTTTTTCCAGAAGTGAAGGCTTGGAAGGTTACTGCAAATCCATTCTGCAAAAGATGTGGCTCCTGCGGCATATTCATCATCAGGATTAATTATTACCTGAAAACGTTCTTCTTTAGGTTTTGCGGCATTTTTTGAAATCAAATCTAATACAAATAATTTTTTCAGAATTGAAGGAATTGTACTTTTACCACTTTCTTCAGCTCTTAAGTATTTTCCTTTAAAATTATCCCAGGCAATAAAGCGTTCCAGGGGAATTGCTTCTGTGCTTGAAAGTTCCGGATGAGTGATAAGATATTCAATCCAGGAATTCATTACTGTATCGGTAGAGAAGATAAAAATACAATTTTTATCGGGAAGATTTTTAATCAGAATCTCAGAAATATGTTCTGGTGGTAATTTTATTTCTTTCATATTTATATTATAGCATGATAGAATGCCAAATAACGGCACCTAAAGGAAAATTCTGAAAAAAAAAGAAAAATACTTTTCATAGAAACACCATTGTGGTATATTTATACCGTTGGATTGCATAAATATTCATTTATTTTGTTGCCATCCACGAGGAGTCTAATTTTTATGAAAAACGCTTACGTAAAAAAAATCTGGGAAGAGGTAAAAGCTAAGAATGCTAATGAACCAGAATTCCTTCAGGCAGTTGAAGAAGTACTTACAACTCTCGAACCAGCTGTAGATCAGATGCCACAGTTGGAACCAAATGCTATTCTTGAAAGAATGGTAGAACCAGAACGTGTTATTATGTTCCGTGTACCTTGGATGGATGATGCTGGTAACTATCATGTTAACCGCG
>JAEDFX010000061.1 GCA_016297805.1 Treponema sp.
TTGCCTTCTTCTGGTTCAAACTGTCCCCAGTAAAATGGAACTGTGGCAAAGTTGAATAAATCTAAAAACTGCTGAACATTTGGATATTTTTCTGCAGCGGCTTCACCTTCTTTATTTACAATTGCTCCAAGCTGGAATGCGTTACAACCGAACAGGAATTCGTGTTTTTTTAAGTTATATGAAACCTGAGCATTTGCCAAAGCTTTTCCGTCAGCTCCTGTGAACTGAACTTTTTTAGTGTTTTTTCTTTCTTCGATTTTTGACATTTTTTCTTCACTCCTTATTTTTCGAATGGATAAACCATTCCCCAGTCTTTTCTTAATGAATCCATGATTGTACACAGCTCTCTTGAACGTTCAAAAGTATGTACGTTAGATTCTGTTTTGCCGTTCAATATGCAGTCAGTTGCATGAATCAATTCATATTCATAACCATTTACATAGAACTTGTGTTCAATTACCTGAGAAATCTCATTTTCGTTACCCCATGGATTCTTAAATTTGTGAACTTCGGCCTTCTGTGCAAAGAAGAAGTTTTCCATTGTAATAAAGCCCTCAGTTCCAAAAATTATTGCGTCATGAGTATCGCTTCCTGCAGTTCTATCACAGGCACACTGGAAATTTGCAGTCACGCCATTCTCAAAAGTCATGTTTACATCTTCCCAAACGTCTATATTTTTATACATCTTAACATTTGATGTCATGTTTTTTATAGGATTATAGCCATTTACAACTGTAGAAATGAAAATATTGTAGATTCCCAAATCCAAAAGTGCACCACCGGCAAGTTCTGGAGCCCATAATCTGCCCTTTGGATCATAAGGCAAACGGTTACAGAATCGTGATTCTATATGCTTAAGTTCACCAATTCCGCCGTTTTTTACAAATTCACAAACCTTTTTAATACAAGGATTGAAAGCTACCCACATTGCTTCCATAAAGAAAAGATTGTTTTTCTGTGCAGTTTCAATCATTTCGTTCAGCTGCCCAATATTACATCCAGCTGGTTTTTCACACAAAACATGTTTACCAGCATTAAGACAAGCCAGAGCACTTTCATGATGAAAAGCATGAGGATTACAAATATAAACCGCATCAACTTCAGGGGCTGCCAGCAGCTCCTCGTAACTTCCGTAAGACTTTTCAAAGCCCCACTTTTTGGCAAATTCTGCCGCACGTTCTTTATCACGACTGCCTACAGCGTACAAACGAATCCTGCTGTCATTTTTTGCCGACCCCTCCATAGCCTTTGCCATAGAGTTTGCAATAATTCCAGGAGCCAAAATAGCCCAATTAATATAATTTTTCATATTTTTTTGCCTTCTCCACTGCAGCTTCCAAAGTCATTCCCACAAACCCCTGGGCACCAAGGTTACGACCGCTAATTTTGTCATCAATAAAAGCACCAACGCAAATTCCTGGAATTACAGAATCTGGGTCATTTGGAGCGTTTGGTCCACCAAGGTCAGTACGGCACCAGCCAGGATCTGTAAGGTTGATACAAACATCAGTTCCGTCCAGCTTACTTGCCAAGTCATTTGTAACTTTATCCAAAGCAGCCTTACTTGCAGAATAGCCCGCCTGCTGAGGTTCATTACGGATTCCACTAGTTGTATTGATTACACGTCCCCAGCCTCGTTCAATCATTTTTGGAATAAATTCGTAACAAAGCATCATTGGGGCAATTGTGTTGATATAAAAACTCTTGGCATAATCTTCCACAGGAGTTTTATAATATTCAACACGGTAAGCAATCTGAACAGCCGCATCATTAAAAAGAATATCAACAGGCTTGCCGCGGGCATTAATTTCATCAATCATCTTCTGAACCTGAGCAGGCTCACTAAGTTCTGCCGCAATATCATAAGCTTCAACGCCCAAAGCCTTAACTTCTTCCAGAACCTTTGCAGTATGCTCCAAAGAACGACTGTGTAAAATCAGATTACAGCCATTCTGCGCCATAAATTTTGCGATTCTATATCCAACACCACGATTCGCACCAGTTACCAGTGCCCATTTACCTTTTACATCTACCATCATATTCTCCACATAATCATAATAAGGGCAGATATAAAAAAAAGGAATTATATTTCTATGTAAGTATTGAATGAATCTATTTCTCCCGATTGGAACTGTCCAGCTGAATAAATTGGAGTAAAAATCAAAAAACCTTTTGAGCTAAAAATATCTATAATTGAAATTGATTAAATATCCGCCGGAGGAATTCTGACGGATATTTAAGATTATTCGAACATTTCGTCCATATAGTAGCATTTGAAGTGTCAAAGTTACTCAAATCAAGACTTGTCAGACTGCTACAGCCATAGAACATACCCACCATAGCAGTAACTTTTGAAGTATCACCCCTTTTAAGGTCTGCTTTTACTAAACTGGCAGGAAAATGTTTTTCGTCAAAACTACATCAGCAAAATCTACGACAAAACCGGCACCAACAACAAAAAAGAACTTATTGAACGGTTGCTGTAAGGATTTATAGGTGCATTTATTCATTTTTATAGATTTTATGCTATAATGTTATTATATTTTAGTCGGAGGTTTTATTATGTCAGATGCAATATTTTTAGAAATGATGTCACAGTTAGATAATTTTTCATTAGAACAAAAGAAATCCTTAATAAAAGCTCTCAAGAAATCTATGGTATTCTCTTTGCCTTCAAAAAAAACAGATAAACATTTAGTAGAAAATTTAGTAGGAGCTGCAGGAACTACAGATATATCCCTTGAAGAAATAAAAAGACAAAGGCTATCCTCAAAATGAAAGTTTTTTATGATTCAAATGTAATACTTGATGTTCTTTTAACTCGTCAAGAATTTCTGCAAGATTCAATGAAAGCGTTGAAATTTTCCGAACTCAAAGTTGTTAAAGGATACATATCCGCATCTTCTATAACAGACTTATATTACATAATTAAACGTAATCTAAAAGATTCAACCCTTACTGTCGAAAAAATAAAGGTACTTGCGAAAATTGTAAAAATTGCGACAGTTAAAGAAAATACTATCAAAAAAGCCATAAACTCAGGATGGAACGATTTTGAAGATTCTGTTCAATTCTATGTTGCAAAAGATTTAAACGTAAATTGTATTGTCACAAGGAACAAGAAAGATTTTTCTAATTCAAATATCAAAATTTTTACACCATCAGAATTTATTGAATACATGAATAAGTAAATTCATTTGTATATATTTAGAAGTTGTATAAAAGTATTTTGAGCAATCCTGCTCCTTTCTTAGTGCGTTGATTAATATTTATCAAAAAAATTCCCTATTATTAAACTGCATTACAGGTGTTACAATCATCATAAAGAGGTTCAAATAATGGCTATTCAAACAAAACCAGTCGTAATAAATATTAATGAAGATAAAACATGGAGTCATACTTTCAACTCCTTTTCCGCAAAAGTATTCATTCCCAAAAATGATTTACCAGGCTCAGTAGTAAACTTTGGATTCTCGGCTCCATATTTTATTGTTTTAACAGATACCCAATTCACTGACTCACAGGCAAGTTCTTATGCCGCAGAATCTGGACTTGGCAAAATTGCTGCCACTTACGATTCTTCTGTTGTATTTATTTCTCCACTTTGTGATGGTGGCTGGGCGAAGGCTCCAACTGGCATTTTTGAAGAACTTATTGAGAATTCTAAAATTCATCAGTACCACGAAGATGGCATTGCCATTTTGAACAATCGTTTTTTCCATACTAATGAAGGCTTTGCAATTCGAGGAGCAATTTTTAGAACCTGTGTAATTGGTAAAGGTGCTGCTGCTGATTATATTGCAAAAAATCTTATAAAAAAAATTGAAGGGACTGGACTTTGGGGGCCTGCTGATGTAGCACCTACTGTCTGCGTTCTGGAAAATCTATCTGTTATTCCTGAAATTGGTCGTCGTGATATGCCAATTGTTTCTGTAGGAAATTCAGAGGAATGTAATGCCGCTATTAAATCTGGCGTGGACTATTCTTTGATTCAGGATTCCTGGAATTTTGATGAAGCGTTTAAGTTTACAAAGCAATTCAAACGATGGGGCTGGGTTGGCGATTTACAGCGTGAACCAGACTTTGATGAACTGGGCATGGTAGAAGAAGCGGCAGTTGTAGAGCTGGAAACTTCTAAAGACAATGGGGGAGATGCTGCAGGAACTAAGTCTCACAAGGTTGGATACATTTCTTACTATAATAAGAACCTTTTTGAAGTTGGCCCAGCACCTCTTCTACTCTGTTTCCACGGTGGTGGTGATTCTGCAAAGCATATTGCTCAGGTTTCTGAATGGTACAAGGTTGCTCACGACCATAACTTTCTGCTGGTTTGTGTAGAAGACCATATAAACAGCACCCCTACGGAAATGATGCAGCTGCTGGAACACTTAAAAAAGACTTATTCAATAGAAGAAACTCGCATTTATGCATCTGGTTTTTCTATGGGTGGCTGTAAGACTTGGGATTTATATCAGGAATACCCAGAAGTTTTTGCTGCTCTGGCACCTATGGATGCTACTTTTGACCACGGGCAGAATCTGTACGGGCAGCCTTCTCCGGGTTACCATGGCAGTGGTGTAATAAATGACAAGGTTATGGTTCCTGTATTTTATGCTGGGGGAGAAGAAACTCCTCTTCCAGAATTACCTTGCCAGGCTCAGAAATGTTTAGACCGAATGGCGTACGTTATGAAAGTAAACAACTGCAAAACTGAATATGATGTAAAATTCGATAATCAGGCAAACTGGAAAGATAAAATCTGGGGTATAAGTGGAGATAAGGTCGAAAAAATTGAAGATAAATCCCGCAATTCCATTTTGACTTTAAATTATTTTGAAAGTAAGGATGGAGGAACTTACACCGTTTTTGCATCTATCAGCGGACAGGGACACGAATGCCGTTACCACACTTGTGAGTATGCCTGGAGATTTATGAGCCAGTTCAGACGAGTAGGCACCGATATTCAGTAACCCCTTCTGTCATTTCCGGGCTTGTCCCGGGAATCTACCCTAAAAATAATCAGATTTGACACCGCCCAATTTTGAATTTACAATTATTAGAATGAAACGTTTTACCAAAAACCTTCTGATTATTGTTCTGAGTCTGGCGATTGTCTCTCTTGGATTAATCCTTTTTATAAGAAATCATACTCATGAAAAAGATTTTTCGAAGGAAAATGAAGGAAAGCTTATTCTTGGTTTTTCTCAGATTGGTTCAGAAAGTGCCTGGCGAACCCGTAATACAGAATCAATTTTTGAGGCGGCTGCAGAAAACAATATTCAGATTATTTTTGATGATGCCCAGCAAAAGCAGTCCAATCAGCTTAAAGCAATCCGTTCTTTTATTGTTTACCAGGTTGATGTAATTGCCTTTGTACCGATTGTAGAAGATGGTTGGGATAACGTTCTACAGGAAGCAAAAGATGCGGGCATTCCAGTTATTATTGTTGACCGCCAGATTAATACCGATCCTTCCTTATATACAGGCTTTCTTGGAGAAAATGCATTTAAAGAAGGTGTAAACGCCGCTCAATATCTTGTTGAAAAATGTAAGAATAGAAAATCAGAAATCAACATTGTAGAGTTTTACGGCACTAAAAATTCCTCTGTAGCTACAGCCCGTGCCAATGGATTTAGGAGCATTATTTCAGAAGATTCAAAATTTAATATTATTCATTCTGAAGATGGAGATTTTCTCCGTTCCCGTGGTAAAGAAATCATGGATAAAATCATCCTGAATAATAACGGTGAACTAAAAGTTGATAACAAAAAAATCGATGTTATATTTTCCCATAATGATTCAATGACTCTTGGACTCCTTGATTCTTTGGATAACTTTAAGGTTGGCAAAGATCGTCCTATCATCATTTCAATAGATGCAGAACAGAAATCTATAGATGCTTTGAAAGAAGGAAAACTGGACTGTGTTGTAGAATGCAATCCGAACCTTGGTCCAATTTTAATGACTCTGGTAAAGAATATTGCAGCTGGAAGAACCATTCCAAGAGCCTCTTATATGGAAGAAGCAGTCTTTACAGAATACGACGATTTTACTACTTATAAGCCTAGGGGGTACTAAAACCTCATGAAACATCTGCTTGCAACTCACAGTCTAAAAAAGACACTTCAATATTCATTTATGTTCCTGATTGGAATTATGATTATTCCAACTATTTATTCTATTGTAGTTACACAGGTTCATACTCAACAATATGACAATATTATTACCAACGTAAGTAATGCCAACAGAATTAATCAGATAGCAAAAAATGATATTCCAAATGAATTGTGGGAAATTGTCTGCGGAAAACAGGAATACTTTTCTACAACTCCTTACACAATGGTTAAATCAATTTTCACCGGTCTTAATGAAATGCAGCATAATACAATTAATCAGGAAAACAAACAGAAGCTGGATGTTGCATTCCGTACCTGCACTACTCTTCAGCGAAATATAGAAATGCTGGAAACTCAGATGAAGGAAGGCAGTACTGTAACTCAAAACGAGACTTTACTGGACGAAATAAGAACTATTTCTGCACTCTTTTCCGACATTATGCAGGATTTTATTCTTTCAGAAATTGAAAGTGCTAATGAAACAAATCTTTCCATAAAAAAATCTACTATAAATCTTACACTTTTGCAGATTATCATTGTTCTGTTTTCTTTTGCTATATGTTTGAACTCCTACTTCACAATTTCAAAATCAGTACGAAATCCTATTGCAGATATGGAAAAGCTTTCATCTGAAATTGCTCAGGGAAATCTTGCTGCACGAACTAATCTTCCAGAAACAGAAGAAATGATTCCCCTGGCTAAAAATATGAACCAGATGGCCGAGCAGATTGATATTCTCATTAAAAAGAATATAGAAGAGCAGAAAAATTTCCAGAAAGCCGAAATGAAGGCTCTTCAGGCACAGATTACTCCTCACTTTTTGTACAACACTTTTGATACAATCATATGGCTGGCGGAACAGGAAGAAACCGAAGAGGTTGTAAAAATCACTAAGGCCTTCTCTAACTTTCTCCGAATTTCTCTTAGTCGTGGTCACGAATGGATTACAGTTGCGCAGGAATTGGACCATATACGCAATTATCTTACAATTCAGAAAATCCGTTATGCCGATATTTTGAACTATGAAATTAACGTAAACGAAGAACTGACAGAATTCAAAACAATCAAGTTAACCCTGCAGCCTCTTGTAGAAAATGCAATTTATCATGGAATAAAAAATAAACGTGGTCGCGGACATTTAAAAGTTACAGTTGATTACGCTGATGAGCAGAAGACATCTATAAGATTCCGTGTAAATGATGATGGTGCCGGGTTTACTGAAGAACGACTGGAAGAGGTTCAGAAGGAGCTGGAATCTGGTTCTGAGGATGCAGAAAAACTTTCTTCGGTTTACGGTCTTTACAACGTTCATAAAAAGCTTAAACTATATTATGGTGATAAAACTCAAGGTCTGCAGATTGAATCAGAACAAGGGAAAGGCAGTTCTATCAGTTTTGTAACCCCATGTATTTCAGAATACGGAGAGGAAGATGTATAGCGTTTTTTTAGTTGATGATGAACCAATTGTACTAGAAGGAATCCGCACAAAAATTGACTGGGAAAGCTCTGGCTTTACATTTGCAGGCGAAGCTACCGACGGTGAAATTGCCCTTTCCATGATTCATGAAATTAAGCCTGATATTCTTATTACAGATATTAAAATGCCTTTTATGGATGGGCTTCAGCTGGCAAGCAGTATAAAAAAAACGCAGCCTTGGATTAAGATTATCATACTTTCAGGCCATGATGAATTTGATTACGCCAAAAAGGCCATTTCTATTGGAATTGAAGACTATATTTTAAAGCCTTTTACATCAGAAGAAATCATTTCCAGCCTGCAGAAGGCTGCCGCACAAATTGATAAAGAACGAAAACAGCTTTCTGATATTACCCACATGAAAGAAGAACTAAAATCTTCCGAAAAGCTTATTCAGAAGGAATTTCTAAACAATCTGGTTCATAGTGCTGTTGATATGAGTACTGTTATGCAAAAAAGTACTGAAATGGGGCTGGATCTTATTTCCCGTTACTACAAAATCCTTATAAGTAAAATCGAAAGCAAATCCGGGGACCTGCACGAACAGGAACAGGCCTGCTCTTTAATCAATTCTTACTCCTCTTCCTGGGAACAGACAAATACTTTTTTCCATCATAATAACTGGCTGATTTGTATCTGCAAGGGTTCGGCACAAAACGAACTGGAAGAAAACATTTACAGAATTGCAGAAACTATTGAACACATCGTTACTCAAAATAATGCATGTACTGTTATTACAGGAATTGGAAAAACTGTTGAACATCTTTCCTCAATCTCGGAATCTTATGAAGATGCGAAGAAAATCATTCAGAATCATAATCTGGAAAATCAGACTAGAATTATTAGCACCGATGATATTCAAATTAATGATGATGGTTCGGCTTTATTGGAATTTAAAGAAAAAGACCCTATGGTTGAACGACTGAAGTACGCCGTAAAAACTGATATTTCTGCAATTATTGATGAAAGCATGTCTTTGATTAACAGTAATCCTGGTCAGTTTCAGTTCTTTGCATCATACATTCTGGCCGATTTGATTTTTGCAGTTTCAAAATTAATTGAAAGTTTTGGTGGAAACATTAAGGAAATCAAACCAGAGATTCTTCAGCACAGTTTTATTGATTCTGCAGTTCAAAATGAAGAGCTTTTTATAAAGGAGCTGGAATCCATTCTTACCTTTGCATTGGAATATCGTGATTCAAAAATAACCGGTAAATATGGTGATGTAATTTTAAAAGCAAAGAAATATATTGATGAAAACTATGCCGACCAGAACACAACTTTAACTACTGTTGCCGAGGTTGTTTGCCTTAGCCCAAATCATTTCAGTACAATCTTTTCTCAGGAATGCAAAACCACTTTCATAGAATACCTTACAAACGTGCGAATAGAAAACGCCAAACGTCTTATGAAACAAACCGATATGAAAGGTTACGATATTGCCTATGAATGCGGCTTCAGTGACCCACACTATTTCAGTTATATTTTTAAAAAAAATACTGGACTTTCACCAAGAGAATTCAAGGGTAGTTTATAAATTTAATTCTATGTTTTGAACAGTATAACCGTCGGTACTGGTATGATTATTCAAAAAAAAGGAGATGTTTAATTTTTCATTAAACATCTCCCAGTAAGGAGGTCAATTTCTTTTTTTACATATATTTACTAAGCCGCAGCTGCACCTAATTTCTTTTTACGAGCAGACAAAATCAAGCTCTGTAAAAGGATGAAGAAACACAACATCAAACCAGTTGTAATCTTCTGCCACCATGGCTGTGTAAGTCCAGAAGCAATTACGATTGTGTTGATTGTCTTAAGAGACATAACACCGAACAATGTTCCAACTACACTTCCTACACCACCAGTAAGCAATGTTCCACCGATGATTGAAGAAGCAATAGCTTCCATTTCTGCACCATCAGCATTTGAAGCATTACCAGCACCTGTGTGAAGCAAGTAAACGAATCCTGCAATACCAGCCAACAATCCACAGATTACATAAGCCATAAAGCGTGTTCTCTGAACGTTGATACCAAGCATCAAGGCACTTTCGCTGTTTCCACCAATAGCATAGAAGTTACGTCCTGTACGAGTCCATTTCAAAACAGCCCACATAATTATTACTACAAGAATTGCAACAAGAGCACCAATTTCAAGGTAAGCTGGAATGAAGTTTCCATTACGTGCATAAGTTCCTATGCCTGGAACATTTATATAAGCATCCTTAAGATTAAGGAAAGTTTCGTTAGCTTTTACAGTAACTGGGTTTACAGAAACAATAGTTGTCATACCCTTTGCAAAGAACATACCTGCAAGTGTTACGATGAATGGCTGAATCTTAAGGTAAGAAATAAAGAAGCCCTGAACAATACCAAATGCAAGACCGATTGCAAGTGCAACAATCAAAGCTCCAAATACGCTTCCACCTTTGTTTTCAAGCATACAAACAGTTGTCATTGTAATAAGAGCAATCTGTCCACCAACCGAAATATCAATTCCACCAGAAATCATTACAAGTGTAAGACCACAAGAAACGATGATAAGGTAAGCATTATTATTAAAAATATTAAAGAACTGCTGTGGGTTTAAGAATCCACCACCCCAGATAATCATTGCGGCAACGTACATTACAACAAAAGTTGCAATTGTAATTGTCAAAAGCAATGCTGTGTTAGAAATAGGCTGTTTGAATTTCTTTGCAAAAAATTCCTGAATTTTGTTACTCATATTATTTAGCCTCCACTTTTGCAGTTTCTGCTGATTTTGCAGCGATGTTCTTTACAACTTTTCCAAACCATTCTTTAACAACTGGTGAACCAACAACTACAATAATGATGATTACAATTGCTTTGTAAGCCTTAATATCTGTAGAAGAAACCTTCATTGCATACAAAGTTGTTGTAAGTGCCTGGATAATGTAAGCACCAAGAATTGAACCAGAAAGCTTAAATTTACCACCGCCAAGTGAGTTACCACCAATTGCAACAGCAAGGATAGCATCCATTTCAATATCCAAAAGAATCTTTTCGTGGTTGATAAGACCAATTCGACAAACGTTCATAGAACCTGCCAAAGCAACACAGATACCAAGTACTACGAAAACAATCATCTTCATAAATACTGGATTAATACCGTTCTGCTTTGAAGCTCTTTCATTAATACCAACAGCCTGAATATAAAGACCAAGTGTTGATTTTTTCAAAAGAACATTAATAAGAACAACAAACAGAATAACAATCAAGATTGGGCTAGGAATTGCAATACCAGGAATGAATCCGCCTAAGTATCCTAAAAGATTGCTTTCTACGTTTGGAGTAGCACCACCATTAATCCAATAGGCAATTGGACGACCTGCAGTAAACAGAATCAAAGAAGCAATCATTGGCTGAATGTTGAACTTAGCAATAAGCAAACCGTTGAACAAACAGAAGATTGTAGCAACACAGCAGGCAACAAGAACTGCAAGCAAAATTAAAGGAACTGTGATTGTATTAGCACGAAGAATTTTTACAAATACAGAACCTGCAATAGCAGCACAAGCACCTACGGAAATATCCTGTCCTTTTGTAGCCGATGTAACCAAAGTCATACCGATTGCAAGAATTACAAGTTCCGAAGCACCATTCAAAATACTGATTAAGTTACCAGTAAGAACTTTATTTCCAAGGTTATTTGTTCTAATTCCAATAGAGAAGAAACTAGGATCTCTAATCAAATTGAAAATAACAAGGATAAGTAAAGCAATAATAGGAATAATTAACTGTGATGATGCTAATTTCTTAAGTTTATCTTTTAATGAATCCATCTTATTTTCCTCCAGCAATAGTTTTCATGATGCAGTCCTGAGTTAACTGTTCATCCTTCAATTCGCCTACAATGTTTCTGTCTTTCATAACTACAAGACGAGTACATACGTTAAGCATTTCCTGAATTTCAGATGAAATAAATGTTACTGCAACACCTTCTTTAGAAAGCTTCAATACCTGCTTCTGGATTTCTGTTTTTGTACCAACGTCAATACCACGAGTTGGTTCATCCAAAATCAAATACTGTGGATGTGTAAGAAGCCAGCGTGCAAGAATAACCTTCTGCTGATTACCACCAGAAAGTGCCTTAATTGGAGTTTCCTGAGAAGCTGTTTTAACCTGAAGAAGTTTAATATATTCATCAGCAATTTTTTCTGCTTCTGCTTTCTTGAAAGGTTTCCAGAATCCCCGCAATACCTGCTGAGCCAAAATCAAATTGTCTCTAACAGAAAGATCCTGAATAATACCATCTCCTTTACGGTCTTCTGGAAGATATCCAATACCGTGTTCCATGGCATCCTTTGGCTTTGTAATTTTTACGTCTTTACCATTCATCTTTACTTTACCGCCAGTTACACGGTCTGCAGCAAAGATTGCACGTACACTTTCTGAACGTCCAGAACCCAAAAGTCCAGTAAATCCGTTTACTTCACCCTTGTTGATTGCAAATTCAAAAGGTTTTACACCTTCAACACTAGAAAGTCCTTCTGCTTCGTAAACAACTTCAACTTTTCCAGAGTACTTACCACGTTCTTCACGCAATCTGGAAATATCATCAATAGCTTTACCCAACATAGCAGAAACAAGTTCTACCTGTGGCATATCTTTTATTTCATATTCACCAACCAATTCACCATTACGAAGAACAGTAATTCGGTCACAAATCTCATATACCTGATCAAGGAAGTGTGTAATAAAGATGATTCCAACACCACGAGATTTAAGGTCACGCATCAATTTAAACAAGAGTGCAACTTCTCGTTCATCCAAAGAAGATGTAGGTTCATCCAAAATGAGGACTTTACAGTCCATGTCTACTGCACGAGCAATAGCAACCATCTGCTGAACAGCAAGTGAACAAGTTCCCAACTGCTGAGCAGCTTTTGCAGGAATGTTTAATTTCTGCAAGATTTCATCGGCTTTCTTTTCCTGAGCCTTCCAGTTGATAAATTTGTAGTTTCCACGTCCAATATACATGTTTTCTGCTACAGTCAAATTTGGACAAAGAGTAATTTCCTGATATACAGTACTAATACCCAAATTCTGAGCATCCTGTGGAGAACGAATTGAAACTGGGTCTGATTTTCCGTCAATTCTGATTTCACCAGAATCTTTTTCATAAACACCAGTCAAACATTTTACAAGAGTTGATTTACCAGCTCCGTTTTCACCCATCAACGCATGAACTTCGCCCTTACGGAGAGTAAAGTCTACATTCTGAAGAGCTTTTACTCCAGGGAACTCTTTGTAAATTCCACGCATGGTTAAAACAACATTATTTTCCATTTCTATTTACCTGTGTAAGAGCACCAATCAAAGCGCTCGTTGTTTTCTTTCAAAAAAAATGCGGTGCAAAACATAGTTTTTATATTTTACACCGCATCCAGACGCCTTAGATGGCGCTTTACAAATTAGTCACCAAGACCGTAAGTATCGATATCAGCATCTGTAAGTTTCTTTGCATCGAAACCTTTTTCTTCAGAGATAACTTTCTTTGAAGGAACTTTTCCAGATTTAATCATACCTTCGATTACAGCAGCCTGGAATGGTGAACACTGTCCATCATAGTTCCAGTTTCCAGCTTTAAGTTCACGGAGAGCCCATTTGTTACAGTCGAATCCCATAATAATTACATCACCCTTAACACCGTGTGTAATACCTGCTTCATCAAGAGCTGCTACAGCACCTTTAGCCATACCATCATTTTCAGCGTATATAACATTGAATTTTTCACCAGAGTTGATTACAGATTCAACGATTTTCTTAGCTTCTGCTTCGTCCCATGTAGCTGTCTGCTGAACAACTTTTTTCATTGTTCCTTTTGCAAATTCTGCATCAAGAGCAGCTGTACGACCAATCTGAGCATCTGAACCCATAGCACCCTGGATATGGATTACATTGTATTCTTTCAAGTTCTGAGCTTTCAACCAAGCAACAGCTGTGTCACCCTGGTTAGCCATGTCTGATACAACAGCAGCTTCATAAAGATCTTCAGAAACGTTGATCATACGGTCAAACAAGAATACTTTGATTCCTGCACGTTTTGCATTTTTGAGAACTGAATCCCAACCATCTGTAGCAGCTGCAGAAAGGAGAATGTAATCTACACCTTCTGTAATGAACTGAGAAGCAGCGTTGAGCTGTTCATCATTCTTCAAGCTGTAATATGTTTTTACTTCGTATCCGTTAGCCTTTGAGAATACAGTTTCCATGTCTTTTACGTTAGCAGCACGGTATCCTGATTCTGAAGGTGGGTTGTTGATAATACCAACTTTAATAGCGTCAGCTTTCTTTGATTTTTTTGATTTTTTTGCCTTTGGTGCAGCAAACAAACAAGTTACACACATAAGTGCAGCAATAATAGTTACTAATTTTTTCATCTAATTTTTCCTCCTTATAGATGTCTTTTTCTAACTGTGTACATCTTATAACGGGAGAAGCTAGATTTGAATGCAAATTTTTTGGTAAATCGATTGAGATTTTTATGATTTTTTTCAACAAATTATAATCTTTTACGAAATAGTACAAATTTTTTATTGAAAAAGTTAGATATTTTACGGAA
>JAEDFX010000062.1 GCA_016297805.1 Treponema sp.
CCCCCTCCTTGAAATAAATCTTTTTCTGTAGTATTATCTTTAAACATTTTTAGAGATATAAGGAGCTTTAAGAAAATGAGTAAGCAGACACTCAACGCTAAAACACGTACAGTAACTGGTAAAACAGCTGCTAAAAATCTTCGCAAAGAAGGACGTATCCCTGCTGTTGTATATAACGCAAAAGGCGAGGCTACATCTATCGACGTAAACGAAGTAGAATTCAACAAAATCTGGAGAACAATCACTCCAACAACTTCAATTGCATTGAACATTGATGGAAAAGAAGTTGTAGCTTTGATTAAAGATGTAGAATACAACATCCGTACAGATAAAGCATTGCACGCTGATTTCTTTGCACCAGATGCAGATCAGAAATTGGTTATGAAAATTAAGGTTCACTACACAGGAACTCCAGCTGGTGTTCTTAAGGGTGGTTTCAAGAAAGAACGCAATAACCAGATTAAAATTAAGGCAACTATTGCTGATCTTCCAGAAACAGTTACAGCTGATATTTCAAAAATCAACGTATCTGAAGCTTTGCGCGTAAAAGACCTTGACCTTGGAAAGAATGTAGAAGTTCTTACAGATGCAGAACTTCCATTGGTAACTGTATCACCAGCTCGCTAATCTATTAAATAGAAACGATTTAGTGTATAATAAAGGCTATCCTATATTGGATAGCCTTTTTTTATGTGTAAATTTGAAAACGAAGTTAAACAAAGTTTAGATACCCTTAATATTGATTTTAATTCAAAATTAAGAATTGGGGTTGCAGTATCAGGGGGTGCAGATTCCGTCTCTCTCCTTTTTGCTTTAAGTAATATTTTATCTGAATATAATCTTCCTTTATTTGTAATAACAGTAAACCATAACATAAGACCTGAAAATGAGACTGCAGGCGATGCTGAATATGTAAAAAAAATATGTGATTCTTTGAAGGCAGCTGGTAAGAAAATTGAATGTTCGGTTTTTAATTTAGAGCGTGGAAAAGTTGTTGAGCTTGCAGAAATAAGAAAATCTGGAATAGAAGAAAGCGCAAGGTTTTTAAGATATGAATGCTTTAATCAGTTTATTCATGATAATGAACTTGATTATTTATGTCTTGCTCATAATAAAAATGATCAATTGGAAACTATTTTAATGCGTTTTTTGCAGGGTGGCACTCTGGAATCTATGAAAGGAATAAGGATTCAGAGAGGGCATTTTATTCGTCCTATGCTTAATATTAGCCGTAATGAAATTGAAGACTATTTGAACAGAAATGGTATTTCCTGGAGAACAGACAGTA
The DNA here is from genome assembly GCA_016297805.1 of Treponema sp. Classification (GTDB taxonomy): domain Bacteria; phylum Spirochaetota; class Spirochaetia; order Treponematales; family Treponemataceae; genus Treponema_D. The sequence continues at coordinate 1,289 of JAEDFX010000062.1, forward strand.
CCAATTCAGATACTCAATATCTTAGAAATAAAATCAGATTGAATCTGGTTCCTGTTTTGGATGAGAATTTCCCCGGGTGGCAGCAGACCTTATTAAATGCTAGAACTCATTTCGAGGATGATTATTCAGTTATTTCTGAAATACTTGAGGCTTTTAAAATTAATGAACATGAGGGAATTGTCTCTTTTCCTATAGATGTTTTTTTGAAACAGCCTAAGGCAATACAGATTCGTATTCTTATAAAAGCGGGGAATATGGCCGGGGAGTCAAATCGTATACCATATGATTTTCTGGAAGATTTAATTAAATCAATAAAAGAAAGTTCTGGAAAATCTTTTAAAAAGTATTTTCACTCCGTAGAAATCACTATAAAAAATAATGCACTTTTTATAAAAAAATTAAGTAAAAGCCATACTGAATTAGATTTTTTTGATATAATCGAAGAAACTGGTTCTTTTTTATTTCCTTTTGGCAATGTAAATGTTTTTATGGAAAATGAAAGAACAATGGTTATGGTGGAAAAGTCTGGAAAGGCTTTTGAAATGAATCTGCCCTTTATTGTTAGATCTGCAAGACTTGATGATGAAGTTGAAATGTCGGAATTTGGCAAAAAGAAGATAGCTGATGTTTATTCGGATTGGCATGTAGATGAAGATTCCAGATGTTTAATTCCTCTGTTTCAGGAACTTTCTGGTGCTGAACAGAAGATAAAATGTGTGATTGGAAGTGTATTGGGGTATAAAGATTGGATTGTAAGAGTATGAAAAAAGTTATTTCTGTTTTTTTGTTTTTAATGATTCCATTTTATATGTTAAATGCAGAAAGCTCCTTTGTGAATTCTGCCAATAGAAATACTGCATTACGTTGTTTGAAATTAGCAGAAAGTTGTCTTGTAGGAAATGATTATGAAAATGCATTAAAACAGGCAGAATTGGGATTATCCTATGATGAAAATATATCTGATTTAATATATTTGAAAGCAGCTGCAGAAATCAGTATGGGAAGAACAAAGTCGGAGGTAATTCAGGTTATTTCCGAGGCTTTTGAAAAGAATGATTGGGTAGGTTATTCAAAGAACGGGGCAAGAATATTATATGCCGACTTACTTTCTGATACTGGAAGATTCAATGAATCTATGGATATTCTGGACGAAGGTCAGATGATTTTCTCCGCCGATGCTGAATTTATTCGTATAAAAAATCTTTACAGAATGGGAACTGAGGCTTCTGTTAATAGTGCCAGATTAAAACTGAATAGTGCCAGAAGAATTTATCCTTCCGATTTAAGATTTCCAAATATTTTTTTTATGTTTGAATTTGTGTATCTGATGGAAAATAATAAGATTAACAACGGTTATGAAATTCCTGATGTAGTTAGAAGTATTTCTTCTTTCTATATAAAAAAACTTCCTGATTATACTGGTGAACATCTGGAGTTGGAATTGCTTGCTTCATTCTTTGCGGAAAAAGATGAAAAAAATCGTCTTGTAAATGCAATTTATTCAAAAAATCAGACAGAGAATCCCGTGCTTGCAATTGCTGGGCTTGATGTTGGTTTGTTTGATGATCAGCAGGCTTTTGATATGTTTTTTGAAATGTCTGGAGAATCTGTTTCTCTGGAATTACTTCAAATTTTATTGGATAAGATACAAAACGTAGAAGTGCAGAATCAGCTAATGGAAAAAATGCTTAATTTTTCAGGCATTCTTGAAATTGATGAAAATTATGATTTACAGAATGAATTGATTGTAGAATATGAACTAGGACGTCCTAAAACCATAAAGTATGACAAAAACAATGATGGAGTAATTGATTTATTTTCAACCTGTGATTTTGGTGCTCCTGCTTTTGTTTATTTTGCTCAGGAAAATGCAGAGTTGTTTTACGATTCATATCCAAGCGTTTCGAAAATCAGATTTAAAGACAGAGATTTTACTTTAAATTTCCTTCATGATGATTATTATTTTTCTCCATACAGTCTGATTCCTGATTCTTATATACAAAAACTTGGTTTGGATTTTTATGTTCCATATTTAAATCAACAAATTGCATATCCGTCTTCTGATGACCTTTTTGCAAAGGCTTCGTCAGTTACAATTCCTGTAAAGGAACGAGATGACGCCTACGTTGTATACACTTTAGCAGATGGAAAGTTTGTGAACGCTGATTTTTTTGAAAAAGATTTACGTTATGCATATTGTGATTTTGGTACAAATCTTCCTGTTTCAAGATTTGCTGATTATGACGCTGATGGATATTTTGAGACCGTAGAAATATACGACGAAGTAGAGAAAAGTTCATCTCTTTATGATTCAACTCTTATTGAGAATAATTTCAGCATTTTATTAAAAGATTATCCTCTATATCTGAAAAAGATTCTTATAGATAGAAATGGAAATACTTTCTATGAGTTTACTGAACAGTATCTTGAGAATAATGGGAAAATATGTTGTTGGGATAATGATGATGATGGAGTTGTTGATTGTCAGTATATTCGTTATCCTGCGGAAATTGATGAGTCCCTTGTTGAAGAAACAATATATTTTGAAAAAAATGGAAGCCCTGATCTTATCTTAAGTACCCTGGATGGTGTACCTGTTAAAATGATTTTAAAAAATTCTGAAGTAATGGTATATGCCGGAGAAAAAAATGGACTTTATTGGATTGAAGATGAAGGTACTCCGGAAATGGAAAATCTTATACTTCAACAGATTTCTTCTGATATTGCACAGGGAACAATTGAACTTATCAAAATTGAAGATAAAAGAATTTCTGTTATATTAGTAGGTAAAAATTTATATTGTAAAGTTCTTCCTGATTCGAATATTGCAGATGAAGAGCTTGAAGAATTAAAGGGTAATGAATAATGCAGACTCTTTCAAAGCTGATAAAACTCCGGAACTGTTCAATTCTTTTTCTCCTGTTTTTTTTAATTTCTTGTGGTTCGTTAAAACAACCTAAAGAAATACAGCAGCCTATAAATTATTCAGACCATGAGATTGTTGAAATTGAAGTAAAAAGAATTAATTCAATGATTGAAAGTGAGCCTGTAAGAGCCTTATGGCGTTCTGTACTGTTAGGTAAACAGGATATTATTGACCGTACCAGAACAAATGTTGAGTTGCTTTTTAAATCTGCTATTGAAGAAAAGGATTATTACGAGGCAAAGAAATATTATACATCACTAGCGGCAATTGGATGGTCTGATTCAGATTATAACAGAAAGATTATAGATGAACTTAGTGCTAAGGATATACCTGGTTTAGGAAAAAATGACCTTGCTCCTAAGAGTATATCAGAATGTATGAATGCAACGGTTACAATCTGGGTAGATCGTGGAGTTAAAGTTCAGAATGGGGCTGGTTATGCTGATGTTGTACTCGGTTCAGGCTTTTTTATTGATGAACGAGGTTATATTGTTACCAATCATCATGTAATAGATTCCATGGTTGATCCAAAATATGAAGGTTATTCCCGTTTGTATATAAAGCTCCTGGATGATCCTGATACAAAAATTCCAGCAAAAGTTGTAGGTTATGATTCAATTCTGGATCTGGCTTTGCTGAAAACAGAAATAACTCCAAAATATGTTTTGAATCTTGGAAGCAGTAAAGAGCTTCAGGTAGGTGATAAAATTTCAGCAATAGGTACTCCTGTGGGTCTTGAAGGTACATTGACATCTGGAATTATCTCTTCCACAGAACGTAAACTTTTTACACTTGGAAATGTATTCCAGATTGATGCTGCTGTAAATTCGGGAAATTCTGGTGGTCCTCTTATTGATAATAATATGAAGGTTCAGGCAATTGTTTTTGCTGGAATGCCAAGATATCAAGGTCTTAATTTCGCTATTCCTGTTGAATATTTGAGACAGGAATTGAATCTTATGTACAGTTGTGGAGAAGTTGTACATCCATGGATTGGATGTTTTGGGCATACAAAAAGACAGGGTAAAAAGAAAACAGGTCTTGAGATTCAATATGTTTTACCGGGTGGCTCTGCCGCAATGGCTGGTCTTGTTCCTGGTGATATAATTGTGAGTATTGATGGAAATCCTATTAATTCGATAGATGATTTTCAATTCCTTATGATGGCTTATGAGCCTGAAACAATGTTAGAATGTACTTACGTGAATTCAGATGGTAAGGAACAGAATAAGTATATTTATCTGGATAGACGACCTAAAAATCCTGGACAAGTAGTTTGCGAATCTGATTTTGTATCAAATTCTTTTGTTCCTTTATTTGGAATGAAATTGAAGGCTTCATCGACACTTAATAGAAATTCCTATACAATAGAATCTGTTGTAAAAGGAAGTACAGCTGATGAGATGAATTTTTCAGAGTTTGATGCTGTAACTGTAAAAGATGTAAAAATCGATAATGACAACGAGTATATATTTGCTCAAATTTATGCTAGAAGACGTAAAAAGGGTTTTCTTGATATAACGATGGTTTTAGCCACTCAGTTAGATAGCCCTTATTACTTCTAAAAGGAATACTTCTATGACTGAAATGAAATACAAGCGAAATTTCTGTATTGTTGCCCACATTGACCATGGTAAATCAACATTGTCTGACCGACTTATTCAAAAGGCGAAAATTATTGATGACCGCAAGATGGTTAATCAGATTCTTGATAATATGGATATTGAAAGGGAACGAGGAATTACAATTAAAAGTCAGGCTGTAACAATTCCTTACCATGCAAAAGATGGAAATGATTATGAACTGAACTTTGTAGATACACCTGGCCATGTAGACTTTTCTTATGAGGTTTCTCGTGCAATTGCCTCTTGTGAAGGTGCGTTGCTTTTGATTGATGCTACACAGGGGGTAGAAAGCCAGACTGTAAGTAATATGTACATGGCTTTGGAACATGATCTGACAATGGTTCCTGTAATTAATAAAATTGACCTGGCATCTGCAGATATTCCTTCTTGTAAAAATCAGATTGATAATGAACTGGGACTTGATTCTTCAGAAACTATGTGTGTTTCTGCAAAAACTGGAGAGGGAATAGATGAGCTTCTTGAAGCTATTGTTACAAAATTCCCAGCTCCTACAGGTAATCCCGAAGGCAAGCTTGCCGCATTGATTTTCGACTGCCATTATGATGTGTATCGTGGTGTTATTATTCATGTCCGCGTAATGGAAGGAAGACTTAAGAAGGGTGATCTTATTAAGATGATGAGTACTAACACTGAATATAAGGTTGAACAGTGTGGTATTTTCAAGATTGATTATGAAGAAACTGGAGTCCTTGAGGCTGGTGATGTTGGTTATATTATATCTGGTTTGAAGACTGTTAGTGATGTAAAAGTTGGTGATACAATTACTTCTGTGCAGGATCCAGTAGAATCTGCTCTTCCAGGTTTTAAGGAAGTTAAGCCTGTTGTTTATTCTTCAATTTATCCAATGGATTCAAATGACTATGAAGAACTTAAAGACAGCATGGAAAAGCTTAAGCTTAATGATGCCAGCTTGATTTATGAAAAAGATAATTCTCTTGCTTTGGGAAATGGCTTCCGTTGTGGATTCCTTGGGCTTTTGCATCTTGAAATTATTCAGGAACGCCTTGAAAGAGACTTCGATCAGGCTGTAATTTTTACAGCTCCATCTGTACGATATAAACTTCATCTTTCAAATGGTGAAGAAATGTATATTGATAATCCATCTGAATATCCTCAGGGAAGAATTCATGATGCGGAAGAGCCTTATATCAAAGCTTCTATTATTACTCCAGCTGATTTTCTTGGCTCAATTATTGCATTGTGTACTGAAAAACGTGGTATGCAGACAAATATGCAGTATCTTGATACAAAGCGCGTTGAAATTACATATGAAATGCCTTTGGCAGAAGTTCTGTTTGATTTCTATGACCGTTTGAAAAGTTATAGCCGCGGTTATGCATCTTTTGATTACGAAATTATTGGTTATCGTCCAACAGATTTGGTAAAAGTTGATATTCTTATTAACAGTAAGCCTGTTGATGCGCTTTCTCTTCTTACATTTAAAGCAAATGCAGTTGATCGTTCTAGAAAGGTTTGTGAACGATTAAAGGGTGAAATTTCACGACAGCAGTTTAAGGTTGCAATTCAAGGAGCAATTGGTGGTCAGATTATTGCCAGAGAAACTGTAAATCCTGTTCGTAAGGATGTTCTTGCAAAATGTTATGGTGGTGATATTACACGTAAAAGAAAACTTCTTGAAAAGCAGAAGGAAGGTAAAAAGCGCATGAAGATGATTGGCGATGTTGAATTACCACAGAGTGCATTCCTTGCTGTTCTAAAAGAAAAGGAAGATAACTAAGTGGTTATCCACTTTAAGAAAAAGTCAATTTCTGTTCTGATTCTGTTTAGAAAGGATTGGGAATAATTAAATGAATAGCCGTCAGGAAAGTGAAGAAATAGATATTCTCTTTCTGCGGCTATTTTTTTTATTTCGCTCTGAAGTTCTTCAGTAGAAAAATCTGTTTTTTCGGTAAGAAGTTTTTTTAAGTAAATAAGGGCTTCTTTTTCTTCTTTTAAATAGAACTTTAGATTATGAATTTGTTTCTCAGAGAAAATTGTATTTTGAATTGAATCCTGAATATTAGAAGTTTCTGCCAGAGGATGAGCTTGAATTATACCCAATGATATTCCACAATCTCCTGCATCATAAAGATTAGGAGTAGAAGTAAACAAACTGGTAAATAGTTGAGCATAGGCTTTTAGGGTAGGTGTAGTAACAAAGGAAGAATTGTTTTTATCCAGGAGTTTAATTGTTGATGGGGCATAAAATGCACCTAAATTATCAATCGGTATAAGCTTGTTTGTGTTTTGTATTCTAAGTGAATGTGAAAGAGTTCCTTTTGCATGTGTAAAACCGGCACTGTAAGAAAAATCAAGACCACAGAAGTAAACAGGAATATTTTGGTTTTTTCTGAATTTCAGGGCATAATATACTGCTGTAATTCCAACAGAACCAAATGGAGGATTTACAGGTGGAAGAAAGTCGGAGTCATAAAGCTTCTTTAAAAAATTTGCATTTATATATTCAGTTGTAAAATATGAAATGTTTTCAAGTTTTATAAATCTGCTTAAATTTGGTAGAGAACTTAGTCCAGCAAACAGGTGGATGTTTTTATATGCTCCAATAAAAGCTTTTGTAATTACAGACTGAGCTTCTTCAACAAAAACACCATCAGGAATAATACTTCTGTGTAATAACGGTTGTAAAGCAGTGTCTGCACATAATATAAAGAATTTAGAAAAATCAAGCTTATTATTTTTAAAAAATAAATCTACACTTTGGCCTGCTCCGAAAACAATAATTGGTTTTGAAACAGCTTGAAAATAATTAGTAATAGGAGTTGTTTTATCTAGATTAGAAAGGTTTCTGAAAAAGTTAAAGGAATATTTACGGCCAAATTTTGTTAGAGTGATTCTATTTTTCCAGAATGTTGCCACAGAGTTAATACACGCAGCTTCCAGTTCCTTGTAATATTCTGAGTATAATTGAGCACCAGCAGAAAAATCAATTCTAATTACACGTTTATATCTGCCTGAAGAAGAAAGATTAAATAATTTTACTGGCAAATTATTGAGTTCATCAGGTTTGGGATACATAAGAGATGTTTCACTCTGAAATACCTCTGGAAGCTTTTCTAGAACATTTGAATAAGAAAAATCATAAAGAAGCTTATCAGACTCACATAATATAATTAAACATTCTTCTGGAAGTTTATTTAAAAGCTCTTTAATACCATACTCAAGAACTGGTGAAATACACAGTACAATAGAGCCTGGTAATAAATTCTGATTTTCGATAGTCTGAATTATTAACTTTGATGGATTATATTTAGAGTAGAGAAGATGATTGTTGTATGAAACAGAAAAGCCCTGAGGCGTTTGTACGACACAGGGCTTTTGAATATCAGAATTAGTCAAACTCTAGCTTCTCATCATGTAGTTGAAGTATGTAGACATGAAGTTGTTTTCAAGTTTATTGCTTGAAAGGATTGCATTGTTAGCAGCATTTTCATCAAAGCTGTCAATGTCAGAAGCTGTAGTTGGTGTTACAAATTCTTCATCTGGTGTAGCTTCTTCTGTGAACTGAAGAACAACAACATTGTCATTCATCACGATTGGAGCTGAAATTTCATTCATCTTAAGCGAGAATGCAGTCTTCAAGAAGTTTTCGTTTGTATCAGCATTTGAAAGACCTGTTGTAGATGTATCTACAGAAGTTGCAATTGAAACGCTTCCATAATTTAATGGGAATGGATTAACTTCTACATTTTCAATATTGAGTTTAGCACATGCTGAAGCAAAATCGCTCTTAAGGGCTTCGTTTGTGAAATCTGTTGCTTTTGCAGTGAAGTAGTCTTCGATACGTGTGCTTTCATAATTCTTAAGATAAGTTGAAACAACATTTACAGTTGATTCATCTTCGAAGTCTGGAGCAACTGTTGCAGAATGTTTGAAAAATACAGAGTATGAACCATTTGTTTCGATTACAGGACTTACAACTCCTACATTTAAGTCAACGAGAGTTGCTAAATCTTCTTTATTTGTAAGAATATTTTCAATCTGATACTGATATGAGTTTGTTAATTTTCCTTCTGCATTAGAATATGTTTTTGTTGAATATTCTGGTACAGCATCTTCAATTGTGATTTCAACATTGTTAACACGTTTTGCAACTGTTGCAGCAGTAGCCTTATCAGCAACTGTAACTACTGTCATATCATATTTATTGAATTTAGCTGCATTGTCTTTTCCGTATTTTGTAATTTCTTCAGTTGGATAATCCTTCATTGCAAAAACAGCCATATTGAATCCTCGTTTTTTAGAATCATAAGCTGTAAGGAAATCAAGTTCGGCATCAGAAACTTTAATACCGTAAAGAGCTTCAGAACCAACGATTTCTGTGTTAGAACCGAAGTTATCATCGTAGTAACGAGAAGAGATAAGGCTGGCTTCTACACTGTCACGAAGTTTTGCAACTTCAGATGCTGGTGCCTGTCTGTAAAGTTTAGAAGAATATTTTCCGTTTTCATCTGAGAAATAAGGAATAAGCTGTCTTGTTACAGCTGATTTTGGAACTGTATATCCAGAAGCTTTTACTGCATCTTCATAAGCATATTTTGTTACTGTTGAGTTGAATGCATAATTAAAGATGTAATAGTAAGTTGATGAGTCAATCTGCTGACCGTAATTCTGGAACATCTGACCATACTGTGAAACGAAATCATAGAAATCTGATCCCTGTTCGTAGACAATTTCTTTTCCGTTGTATTTACCAAAAGCAGGAATTTTTTCCTGATGAGCATCAGCACCACCTGTGAATGCAGGAAGAATGACAAAACAGAAAGCACAAATCAAAAGGATTACTAAAGATCCAATTGTATAAGCAGTATTTTTTTTCATAATAAAAACCCTTTTATTAATAATATTTTAAAATAATTGTACAATTATACCATATATATAGGTAATCGTCTAGTTTTTAAATTTTGCTGTACGTAATATTAACGGCTTGTATTTAAACTGGATTTTGCCTTGTGACGTTCAATACCTTCCTGAATCAGAAGTTCAACTAAATCTTCAAAATGAAGTCCTGCAGCATCACACATTTTTGGAAACATGCTGATTGGAGTAAATCCAGGCATTGTGTTGATTTCGTTCAGGTAAACTGCATTTGTATCCCGGTCAATGAAGAAATCAACACGGGAAAGTCCAGTTGCATCTAAGGCTTTATATGCGGCACATGCTGTTTTGCGGATTTTTTCCAAATCGTTTTCTGAAAGTTCTGCTGGAATCAAAAGTTTTGCTCCATCAGGATCGTTATATTTTGCATCAAAATCGTAGAATGTATGGCTAGGTGCGATTTCTCCTGGAATATATGCAACAACTTCCTCAACATCACTTTCACTTGGAGAAGTTACTGAATTTCCCGTTACGGAACATTCAATTTCTCGGGCATTAATTGATTTTTCAATAAGAACCTTATCGTCCCACTGGAATGCTTCCATAAGAGAAAAACACAATTCCTTACGGTTATTAGCTTTGCTGGCGCCATTAGAAGAACCTGCACAGCAAGGCTTTACAAACATTGGGTAACCAAGTTCTTTTTCTGTATCATCAAGGAAAGCATCGTATATAACAGAATCCAGCATAACTGTACGTTTCATACAAACATAAGGAACAACAGGAATGCCTACACTCTGCCATATCATTTTTGTTTTTTCTTTATCCATTGTGATTGCTGATGCAAGATGAGTACAACCAACATAAGGAATATCAGCCATCTCAAAAAGTCCTTGAATTGTACCATCTTCACCATATGTTCCGTGAAGGGCAGGGAAAACAACGTCAATTTTTAAAGATATGCCGTTCACTACAATTGAATCTGTTTTAGCTCCAGGAATAATGCTTACAGCTTTTGATTCGTCTGTAGTAATAGCAAGAGTCGCTTTTTCATCCTTAAGGACTTTTTGATATTCTGAATCATCCTGTAAATACCATCTACCGTCTTTGCTGATTCCTATAAGAATTACTTTGTTTTCTTTTTTGATTCCACGAACAATTGCTGATGCTGAAATTAAGCTGATTTCGTGTTCGCCTGAACGTCCACCGTATATAACTGCAATATTCATTTTATATATTTCCCCTCTATTTATTTAAATATTTCCTTTAATGCTTTTTTTGCCTCGGATATTTCATCATAAGGCATTACAAAATCCTTGTAGATAATGCTGTTTTCGTGAGATTTTCCAAGTAATAATACTATATCATCTTTTTGTGCCATTTTGAATGCCTGGCGGATAGCTTGAGGACGGTGGTGGGTAATGAACAAATCTTTATCCATAACTTTGCCGGCTTTTTCTGCGCCAACTGCAATCATTTTTAATAATTCAACAGGATCTTCACCACGTGGATCTTCATCTGTAAGAATTATTGTGTCACAGTATTTTGCGGCAATTTCTCCCTGAAGAGGACGCTTTGTAAGGTCCCGTTCTCCGCCGCTTCCAAAAAGAACAATCATTTTTCCAGTACAGCGTTTGCGGATTGGAGGAAAGATTGTTTCAAAGCTGGAAGGAGTGTGGGCATAGTCTACAATCAGTTCAAATGGCTGACCTTCGTTGATTACTGTCATGCGGCCTTTGATAGGTGTAAGTTCTGAAGTTTTTGCTGCAACTTCTTCATAAGGAAGGTTTGTAACACTGCTGACTGCTATAATTGATGCCATAAGGTTGTATGCATTGAAGGCACCTGGAAGCTGTGCGTTTACTTTTACAGAAGTTTCTGAAGCTGGCAAGTCAATTTCAAATGTAAGGTCACTGGCTGTAGAAACAATATTTTTGCCAGTCATATACTTAATATTTGCGGGAATGACTGGAAGTTCAACAGGGGCACTGCTTTCTGTTGCTGCTTTTCCTGCCTTGCCAAGTGTTGTAAAACCGAATACTGGCTGATTTGTACAGTTTGCAAAGAATTCTGCAGAAGGATCTTCCAGATTTACGATTCCAATAGAATTGATTTTGCGTTTTTCGCCAGCAATTGTTTTAATGTGATTATGTTTATCAAGAGCACGGAAAAGGTTTGCCTTATCGTTACGATAGGTTTCAAAATTTTTGTGGAACTCCAGATGCTCCAATGTTACGTTCATGAAAACACCACAGTCAAAAAGAATGTTTCCGCAGCGGTTCAATTTTGATGAAAGACCGTGAGATGAGGTTTCTACAACGGCATATTCGCATCCGTTTTCCAGCATCTGATTCAAATGGTGCTGAATGATTGGTGCTTCCGGTGTTGTCTGATGCTGAGGATTTGGAACTGCATCTCCACCAAATGAATATTCTACTGTAGAAATAAAGCCGGCTTTTTTACCACAGGCACGAAGCAGCTGCCATATAAAGCTTACTGTTGAAGATTTTCCTTCTGTACCAGTTACACCAATAACGACTAAACGCTCTGATGGATTGTCGTAGAATGCGGCAGAAAGTGGTGCCATAGCAAAACGAGAATCAGGAACATTTATAAGGGCAGGGGCAAATTTAAAATCATCATCACTTAGAGCGTTATCCATTGTTCGCTTAATGATTGCAGCAGCAATATCTTTTTGTTGCGAAGGCGAAAGTTCTCCCTGAAAAACAACAGCATTGGCACCGGCCAGAATTGCCTGTTCTATAAAACAGTTTCCGTCTGTATGTGTTCCTGGAAGGGCAAAAAACAATGAATCCTTTGTAACTTCGCGGGAATCGAATACAAGATTCGAAATTGAAATATTATTGATTTCTGAAAGATCTGTAATCTGGTTGCCATCTACAGCGACTATTTTATGCTGAATAGATGGAAGAATTTGTGCGAGAATTTTAGTCATAGTTGTAGTATATAACGATTGTAGGTATACTTCAATTATGTTTGAAGTACGTGTAGAAGCTGATTTTGCAGCAGCTCATTTTTTAAGAGATTACAACGGGAAGTGTGAAAATCTTCATGGTCATAATTACAAGGTATATGCTCATGTTCGGGGCAGTGAATTAAATGAAGGTGGAATGCTTCTGGATTTTACAAAATTAAAAGGGGCTTTGCGTACTGTTTGCAAATCTGTAGATCATACTAATTTGAATGATTTACCTGTTTTTGATCAGAATCCTAGTGCAGAACGTATTGCTATGTTTATTTATAATGGCATTATTGCTGAGTTAAAAAAAGAAGGACTGGATTTGTCTTTCGTGGAAGGAAAAACTGGGCCAGTTCTTTTTGCTGTTGATGTATTTGAAACAGATACCAGCAGAGCCAGATATTCAGTCTGCTAGTTCATTCTTATTGGTACAGAAAGATTATTCAAATCGCGTTTAATACCATCCACAGTATAACCCATTGTGT
>JAEDFX010000186.1 GCA_016297805.1 Treponema sp.
TCTTCCTCATTTTCTGTATAAATAAAGAAAATATAGGTTTTATCCTTTATTAAATCTGAAAGAGAGAGAGTTGCATAATTATAATCTACAAATAGTCGATTTTCATGTTTTGTTTGTAAATTTTTTATGTAGCTTCCTTGTTCACAATAGTTAAATTTTACTGTACCGTACTTGTTTTCATGATTTTTTATAAAAATATCAATGTAGTCATAATCATCTTTTGAAATATTAATAAAATTACTATTAATATCAATTTTAGAAGTAATATCTATGCTGGATGAACGGTCATTTTCTTTGTAGCCAGTACATATAATATCAGCAAAAGAAATGTTTTGAGTGCCAGAAGTAGAAGAGCCATCATAAACTGCAAAAAGATTTAGGTTTTCATAACCTGAATAAGAGGAAAGTGTAAAATCGTCTCCTAAAAGACTATCCTTTTGCCATTTTGTCCAAAGAGCATCACTTGGATTTTTAAGAGTGGCACTATTTGCTCCGTCGTATGTATAAGATATTGGATTAATAATATTAACAGGATGAGAATTGTCGTAGGCATAATAATACACTTTTTTTATTAAGGAATTGACATTATTATTTGTCGAATCATCATGGAAAATACCATTATTCAGATCGTATGTAATTTTGAATTGATTCATTCCATTGTTACTATTAGTCCATAAGGTAAAACTGTTACCAGATAAGGTAGGTTCTAAGGTTTTTCTTGCAGTATTTGTAATATCAAGATAAGCGTAGTCTGAATTACCAGCATCACCAAGAGCTCGTAAACGAGCCAGATATTTTCTTCCTAACAAAAGTTTTGCTACCACATATTTGCTGTTACCTGCAAGAGAACCATCAGGATTTGGCCAGATATTTGGATTTTCAAAATGTTCTCGAGTATAGATTTCACCAGAAGATTTTCCCATTTCTTGAAGTAAAGAACTCCACAATGAATTCATAGAAGAGGCATTATTAGGAATACCATCAGTGAAAGCTAAGAGCTTGTTGATGTAATTACTGTAAGAAAAACTGGTTGCAGATGTTATATCAAGAATTTCCAGTTCAAAAGAAGTTTCATTGTTGGAATTATCATCCCAGCAGAATTCAACAGGATAATATTCACTTAATATATTTTCAGGTTCTCCATAGGCCGCAATAAGTTTTGAAGGAGCTGATGGTGCACGGTCAATAATATCAGGAATGCCAATAACAGCTTTTGTAGTTCGATTAGGCATTACCACTATTTTATCTGTATATTTGTATTCCTTGATTTTATCATTTACCATTTTTTTGTATGTTGCTACAAAATTGTAAGTTCCGGGATGAATATCCTCAGCTTTGAAGTTTGGAGTATAAGTGGCTGGTGCAGAATTATAATTGTCTATACCTGCCAAATAATCCATTTCGTAAACCTTTGTGTTATTGTTGTCGCACTTGTATATTCCTGCGGTTAAGCGTTCTGCCGATTGATCCCAGCCTAGGTTGTAGAGGAAGAATTCAACTTTACCAGAATATTCCAGAGTAGAGTAGGAAAGATAAAATTGAATATCATTGTTATATCTTAAATCTACAGAAGTTGTCGCAAAAAGAACTAAACCCGTTTGAGAAAAAGTTTCTCCCTTAGGTACAGCTCCTAAGAACAGTCTGTAGTAGTAGTTGCCAAAATTAAATGAAAAAGCTCCTTCATAAGGATTTGATGGAGAAGCTGATGTTATATCAATTTTTATAGTTTCAATATTTAGTGAGGAGTCTGTGATATTCTGACCCCACATATAAAAATCTAAGTCTGTGTTTAAATTATAGTTTTCTAAAGAAATAACGCGGGCATTATTGTCTGATGCAAAATTTACGATATTGTTTTCTGATGTTACTTTTATGCTTCTTGAAATTTCATCAGATAAAACAATATCACTATCAGTCAGGATGTTTGAACAACTGAATAAAAATAAAAGAGAAGAAATCAAAATGTAAAAAAATATATTTCTCTTATTCATTGTAATAAAACCCAAATAAACAGCAGCAGCTGGTTTACAACAGCCACTACTGTTTATTAAAGTTTAATAGATTCTACAAAATACTATTCTGTAATTTCAAAGTCAATTACGTATGTATAAGTACCAATTCTAGTATTTGTGTATGCGTAAATTGTTGTTTCATATTTACCCATAGTCAATGTAGAAATTGGAAGCTCAACATAAGAATAAGTTTTACCAGCTCCATCAGCACCTATAGATGTAGTTGCATCACTAGTTTTCTTGTATACAGTTGAACCACCATTTTTACGAACTTCTACCACTACTTTTTCATAAGTAATTTCAACACCATTAGCAGAAGTGTTTGTATTATCATTCATGAGAGCAAAGTATACATATTTTGGACTTGAAGGCTTACCGTCATTTGCAAATGTATAAAGTCCATTTGTCTTAGTAGAATCTGTAGCAGAACCAACGCCACTTGCAGTAGCCTGCATTACTTTTACCATTGCATCTTTAATGTTGTAATCCAATGCAGTGTCTACAGAAATTGTTCCTTTATTTACTTTGTATGACGCAAACAATGTAACATTCTTAAAGCCAGTGTATTCTATAAGAGTTGAATCGTGTGCTGTATAACCAAGAGCGTTGCCGTCAATTTTATAGATGTTTCCATTAGCTGAATCTTCTAACCAGTCTGTCCATTTCCAGTCACCGTTGTACAAAATACCATGCTTTGTATCAGTAGTTGCCTCATACAATGGATTTATAATTTTAGCAATTTTAGCATCATTTGCTGGAAGTGCACTGTAGTAGCGGGTAATAAATTCTCCTGTTTTATTAATACCACTAATCTTATCAGTATTCTTTGTTTTTGGAGTTGCTATACCATAACCACTGTCGGCTGGGTCATTTTCTTTAGTAAGATAGAAATCTCCGCCATTCAAGTTGTAATTAATCTTGAATCTGTTTAATGCAGGTGTGTTAGCAGGGAAAGCTGTGGCAGTTGCTGTATCATTTTCATTTTCATAACGTTTATATGAAGTAAATGTTGGATCTGATTGACCACCTGTAGGTAACTGAAGGCTTGGGTATACATAATCAGAAACACCTGCATCATTTACTGCAGCAAGGCGAACTACATAGCGTTTTCCAAGTGTTGCACGAATTGTTGCTGTTTCGTTACCCTTATTCAAAGCACCGT
>JAEDFX010000007.1 GCA_016297805.1 Treponema sp.
GTAATGGAGAACGTCGATGTCAGAAAAAGGCACCAATCAGTATTACATTACCAGACAGGATTCCACAGAATCTAATGCCCGTAGTTATCCGCGAAAATTTCCATTCGCGCTTGCTAAAGCTAAAGGCTCATGGGTTGAGGACGTAGAAGGAAACAAATATCTGGATTTTTTGTGTGGCGCAGGAACTTTAGCTCTTGGTCACAATGATGATGAAGTTAATCAGGCAATGATTGAAATGATCAGTAATGATTTACCATTGCACACTCTTGATTTAACTACCCCTGTAAAAGATACATTTGTTCACACACTTTTATCTTTGCTCCCTCCTGAATTAGGAAATAACGCCAAAGTACAATTCTGCTCACCAAGTGGAACTGATGCTACTGATGCGGCTATTAAGCTGTGTAAGAATGCAACAGGTCGTTCTACCGTTGTTTCATTCGCTGGTGGCTATCATGGAATGGGACAAGGACCTTTGGCCTGCATGGGAAATCTTCATGCAAAGTCTACAATTGGTGGACTTATGCCTGATGTTCACAGTTTCCCTTACCCTTATCCTTATCGCGATCCTTTTGGATTAGGTGGTGATGCTGCAGTAAAAGCTGCCTGTAACTTTTTTGAACGAACTTTGAAAGATCCAGAAAGCGGAATTTCTAAGCCAGCCTGTGTAATTCTTGAAGCAATTCAGGGTGAAGGCGGTGTTATTCCAGCTCCTGTTGAATTCCTGCAGTGTGTTCGTCGTGTTACAAAAGAACTGGGGATTCCATTAATCCTTGATGAAATTCAGTGTGGAATGGGACGCAGCGGTAAGCTTTTTGCTTTTGAATATGCGGATATTATTCCAGATGTTGTTTTGATTTCAAAAGCTGTTGGTGGTTCTCAGCCAATGGCAGTTGTTGTTTATAATAAAGAGCTGGATACTTGGACTCCTGGTACACATGCAGGTACTTTCCGTGGTAATCAGCTTGCTATGAAGGCTGGAACAATTGTTTTGAACAGAGTTTCTAAGCCAGAATTCCTTGCTGATGTTGCCCGTAAAGGTGATTTAATCCGAAATAAACTTATTGAATTGAAATCTAAGGTTTCAATTATTGGTGATGTTCGTGGTAAAGGTCTTATGATTGGTACAGAATTTGTTGACCCTAAAGGCGAAAAAGACTGTATCGGTTCATTGCCAACCAGCGGAGAAATTGCAGCAAAGGTTCAGAAGCTTTGTTTTGAAAATGGTCTCATTGTTGAAAAAGGCGGACGTAACGGTTCAGTTATGCGTTGTTTGTGTGCCTTGAATATTACAGATGAAGATTTGAACAAAGCCTGGGAAATCTTTGAACGCTGTGTACTCGCAGTAGATAAAGAATATAAATAATTATTTAATGTCACACGGATTATGAAAAATCTAACGATTTTTCTTTAAAAAAAGATTTCCGTTAGGAAAATCATAATCCGTGTGACAATTTTTTTTAACGGAGCAAAAATGAATTCAATCTTTCTAACACATAAACCTTCTGATAAATCTGAATATGTAGATATTACAAAACAAGTTGCAGCAGCTATTGCAAATGCTTTTATTGATGACAAAGCATATTCTGGCCCCACACCTGATGAACTTAAAAAAATCGTCCATCAGGATTCTATTTTGCCTGAAAAAGGTCTGGGCTGGGATAAGGTTTTTGAACTTACAAAAGAAAAAATACTCCCTAACCTGCTTCGTACTCCATCTACAGATTATATGCCTCATCTTCACAGTCCAGCTCTTATGGAAACCTTGGCCAGTGAACAGATAATTTCAGCTTTTAATCAATCCATGGACAGCTGGGATCAGGCTCCTGTGGCAACTGAAATTGAAGTTGAAGTGATAAATCATCTTTGTAAGTTGTATGGTTATGATGATAAAGCTGATGGTGTTTTCACCAGTGGCGGAAGCCAGTCAAATCAGACTGCAATCATTCTTGCCAGAGACTGGTTCTGTAATGAAGTTCTTAAATACGATATTAAAAAATATGGTGTAAATGACAAATGTCTTAAGCTCCGTATGTATACCAGTGAGATTTCTCACTTTTCTATGGAAAAATCTGCCCATATTTTAGGACTTGGCTATCAGAGTGTTGTGAAGGTTCCTGTGGACAGTAGCAAAAAAATGGATATTGTTGCCCTAAAAAAATTAATTGAAGAAGATAAAAAAGCTGGAAATATTCCATTTCTTATTGTTGGAACAGTTGGAACTACAGATTTTGGCAGCATTGATAATCTTTCTGAACTTTCTGCAATCGCAAAAGAAAACAATATGTGGCTACATGCGGATGCGGCTTACGGTTCTGGTGTTATTATGTCTGATAAATATGCCAGCCGTGTGGCAGACCTTAAGCTTTGTGATTCTATTACTGTAGATTTCCATAAAATGTTTCTAATGCCGATTTCCTGTTCTGCAGTTTTAATAAAGAATGGTTCAGCTTTTGAGGCTCTTACAATTCATGCAGATTATCTTAATCGTGAAGAAGATGAAGAAGATGGATATACAAATCTTGTAGATAAATCTCTTCAGACAACCCGCCGTTTTGATGCACTGAAAGTTTGGATGAGCTTCCAGACAAGGGGAAAAGATGGATGGGCAAAGCTGATTAATACAAGTATGGAAAATGCCCAGTATCTGTACAGTATTCTTAAAAACGACAAGGATTTTGTTGTAGTAACAGAACCTGAAATCAGTTCAGTTGTATTCAGATATGCAGGAAAACCAGATGCAGATGAAATCAATAAAAAAGTGCGACGTCAGCTGATTCATAAATACGGAACAATTATTGGGCAGACTGTAAGTGATGGATATGTTTGTCTAAAGTTTACCCTTCTGAATCCATTAGTAACTCACGAAAAACTGGATGAATTGAAGAAGCTTATTAAATCTTTATGTGAAGCTTCTTTTTAGCTTTTCTTTGTTTTTCTTGTAGGAATAATTGTAAAGTTTATATTTTTTTCAGTTTCCATTCCAGGTTCTATATCAATATCCCATATTAGAGTGGAAACTGTTGTTAAATCTACAGGAACAATGTTGCTGGCACTTGAGTCAGGTCGTTTGTATATAATTGGATTATAACAGTAGCTGCAGCCTTCGTTAGGTTCAAATACGAATGAAAGACCGTTTTCTGTATCTGTAATTCTTGCAACTGTTATTTTGTCTAATTTTCCTTCTTTTATTAAATTTCCAGTTCCTTTTGTTGTATCTAGTTCTACTCGTTCCCCATTATCTGCAAGCTCAATACTGTTATATAAGATATTTTCAGGATTAAAGTTTGTATTTGCGAAATTTGATTCAACAGCAAATTTTGCAGAAAGTCGTTTATTACTTTCATTTCTGATTACATATTGAACATACATACCAGTAGAGTTAATTATATATTTTTTTCGCAGGTAAATTTTCTGCCCAGTTGGTTTCCAAATAGCTCTTGCAAAAAGAACAATCTCGTGATGAGCCTGAGAATATTTTAATTGAGTAAACTGAATTCTGGAGAAAACTCCATCTCCTGCAGGTTCATTTTCAATATATTTTGCAAGTTGTTCTTCTGTAAAGAAGTGATCAATAAAAATACCACGCTGATAATTATCATCTACACCATCATATTCAGAAACTCTGGAAAGATTATCAGCATAATTTCCTGTATTTTTTATATAATCAAGTTCTTGTACTGCACCACTTATTAATGAAATGTATGCAAAGTATCTTTCCATTCGACATACATATTCATTGAGTCCGTCACTGTTGTAATCAAAGCAGGTTACAGTCTCCTTAAACTTACCATCTTCACGGAGAATTTTTTCTGCTTCCATAAGACTTTTGTAAGATTGCTGACGATATTTTGAATTTGCAAAAGCTCCTTTATCAGAACACAAAAGACCTGTACCATTCTGAGCTTCCCAAAGTTTTTCTCTTGCAGCTTTTTTGCGCATTTTATCGTTTTTATACTGATTCACCAGCATACTTATATACATAATACGGTTATAAAGTTCATGACTAAGTCTGTAAGTATCCATAAAATCATATACTGTATATTGATTCTTTGGTTTTGTGCTTTCTGTATAAGCCCGGTCAATCCATTTTGCAACAGAACCATTGATTCCTGCTGGAATATAAGCGGGAACTTTAACCTTAATGTTTTTTTTGTATTCAGTTAATGTAGTAAATTTTATTCTTGAATCAGGATTGTTTTCAATGTATTGAGCTAGTTTATCAAACCATTTGCTTGAAGTTAATTCTATAATCTTTTCGTGAGTAAGATTAATACATACAATTCTATCTACATCAAGCTGGAAATAGTTATCTTTTCTTTCAATCTTTTCAACTGATTTTTCAATATTTAAAAGAAAATCTTCGGGAGTAATATAATTTGTTGGAATTAATCCGTCATAGTAAGGGAAAATATCTACAGATTTGTTTAAATCTGACATGATGATAGGAAGAAATTTTCTCTTGTTGTCAGGAATTAATGTACTTTCAAGCAAAACATATTCGATTCCGCAGGTATGAATGTTGTTTACTAGTGAAGAATCCCAGCAATCACCGAAAAGTGAAATTCCTCTTGGACGTTTACCTACGGTCTGACGAATTTCTGCAGAAAGCATATCAATCTGACCGTTTCTATCTACTGGATAAAGCAATGGAAGAACAGGATCGTAATAACCACCACCAAGAACTTCTACCTGCTTGCGTTCAACCAGCTCTCTAAAGATAGTTATAAGTTCGTTCTTTCTTTTTTTAAAAAAGCGAATCTGATTTCCTGAAAGTGAAAAAGAAAAAGGGAAATCTGGATGGGTATAAAGAAATTTTACAATAGGTTTGTAAACGGCCTGGTAGTTTTTATCTAATATTTCATTAGATTCCATACAAGTGGAAACTGATTTTAAATTGAAGCTGATGTATATTGAACCCATAATTCATTATACGGCTACCCACACCCAACTTACCGATTTACTCTCCTATATATTAAGTTTATTGTTTATTACCCTTCCCCAAAGGTAATTATTTAAACAACCGTCTTATCAGTTTATAACAATAAGACCATAATTTAAAGTCTTTTTTGACTTTCCATTCAATATTTCCTTCTGATAAAAATTTTGAACAGCTGGTCAACTCATTTTCTTTACAACTGCAAAGTTGAATCTTTGTTGATTTTTTGGGAATGAGCTGGATTATTCCCTGCGGACAGATATTTATACATTTTCCGCAACCACAACAATTGCTGGTAATAACAGCAGTATTATTTTCAATAACGATAGCCTGTTGAGGACAAACTTTTAAACAATCTCCAAGACCGATACAACCGTATTTACAATCCATTCCTGTCCCAAAATTAGATTTAGCCATAAAACAAGAATAGTTTTCGTTAAATATAGTTCGTTTTAATTTAAATTCTTTATTACAAGAACATAAAACGACAGCCCTGTTTTCATTTTTTTCAAAATATACATCTTCGGAAATCAAATAGTTTTTTTTATTTCCTGGAATGATAGGATCATCCTTAAATTTTTCATCTATCTTAATGGATGGAAAAAAAACATAAAAAAGAAAAGCAATTAATAGTGAAATAATAAGAACAATTAGTATTAAAAGAATTATAGGGAGAATCATTGTATAACTCCTTCATTCAACCATCCAATATCCCAAACAGAAAGAATGAGTATTAAAATAGCAAAGAAAATTAAGATATAGCCGTAATATCTTTCATCAAGAAGTTGTCCGTTACTGCATAAACGCTTCTTGAATGTGATATTGAATGGAATAAGTAATAAAATTGAAGCAAAACATCCAGCACATATAAGAACCGTATTTAAGAAGGATGATGACTCAAAAATTGAAAGAAGAACTATCAAGAAGGATATAATAAATTCTGAATATGACTTTCCTGTAGTCAGTCTCATTAAACCTTCTACAAAAGTGTTAATTGCAACAAACAATAAAAGAGCAACCAAAGGGAAAAATTCAATCAGGTTAATTGGCATAAGAATATAGTTTGTAATAAGCCAAACAAGCATAGATGTAGATAAGATCGAAATGATTGCTTTTAAATAATTCAATACATTAATATCTTTTGTAATTTCCACTTCAATAACCTTGTTGACTCCAATACCATATATGAGAACGCTTGATGCAAATACTGAGTAATATAAGAAAGTATCCAGATAAATCATTGCTGATGCTCCACATTTTTTATGATTTTAATCTTCTTTGAAATGAATGAAATCATAAGGAGAAGAAGTCCAGACATAATTAATGCGCCTGGAATTGAGGCTACAAATGAGAAAATACCAATCTCATCAGTTATAAATAAAACTTTTTCATATAAGTTATGATTTTTTCCAAAAAACGTGAATGTACCATATCCTGCAATATCACGGAACAGGAAGAATAAAAGTCCCAATACAATAAAAATCATTGAACTTTTTACGTTGGAAATCAGTCTGACTTTAAGAGATTCACTTTTAATGATAAAAAGATTATTAAGCAGAAATATTGATAAAGTTGGAAAATATAGAATATATCCAAGAGTCAATGCAATTTCTGAGTAAGTTATAGCAAGAATCTGACGAAATAAAATAGTAAATGCAATTAAAATTGTCATTAAAATA
Source organism: Treponema sp. (assembly GCA_016297805.1). GTDB lineage: Bacteria > Spirochaetota > Spirochaetia > Treponematales > Treponemataceae > Treponema_D. The sequence continues at coordinate 6,619 of JAEDFX010000007.1, forward strand.
AGAGATGCTATTTCTTCAAGTTTTATTTTTTTTATCAGTGATATTGAAAGAGTACCTACAAGAACTAATAAAAATAGTTCAATCATAATGGTTAAACCGTATACAAAACGTCCAGGAGTTTGAATTAATAGTGCCAGATATGCTGTTATTAAAATATAAAATATATTCTTTTTCATTTATTTCCACTCTATTGAATTATTGAAGGAATCTTACTTTTCCAGTAGTTGATTCTTTTATTTGTTTTATTGGAAGTTATCTGTTCAGATATTCTCCCATGTAATGATGAATATCCGACAAATTCAACATTATTGTCTTTATCGATAGTAAAAACAGCTGGCATTGGGCCATAGAAAGTTTGCACTCTGATTATTACAGATTTATATGTATCACCAGATTTTCTGTTTCTTACTTCATAACATGCAGAATTCATAGAAAAAGGATTTTTGATTTTTACTGAATTCCCAACTGTCCAGCTATTAGGTTCACTTTCATCAAGTACAAATTCAATATTTGCTTTCAGATTTTTCTGCCAGGCTTTTTGTCCAACTTTAACTGGATATAAGAGAATACCAAACAGAATAACTAAAATTGCAACATATATTCCGTAATTTATAAAAAAAACTTTGTAAGTATGATCGTTTGTCATTAGTTATCTCCTTTTGATAAAAGTTTTGATATAACTGATGCTGTAGAAAGCGAATTGTTGACTTCTTCAAAGGATCTGATAATTAAGTTAGTGAAATTTGTTAAAAGAACTGTAAAAACCATTCCTACAGGTGAAGTTCCGCATCCAATAATCAAGAAAGCAAAAATACCAGATATTAAACCCAACAAGATTTTACCAGCAGTTGTAATTGGAACTGTACCGTACCACTGAATCAGGAAAGTTGCACAGAACAATGTTCCGCTGGTAAGTATAGCTAATAAAATATCCCCCTGATTAAGTGAGCCACCAAAAATGAATGGCGAAAATAATCTTACTAAAAGTCCATATACAATCAAAAATAACCATGGAATGATTCCAGAGAAAGCATTGTCTGAAAACAGTATGATAGATGAAATTATTGTAATAAAATTGAATCTGAATGCTGGTATAGCAGAATGTGTGTCCCAGAATAAAGAAATAAATCCTTCTGGTACTGTTATATCAAAAATATTAAAGACATATGTATTAAGAAAATTCGTGATGGTTGAGTCGAAATCGAAAATCGGGAAAGAACCATTTTGAATTAAATAAACAGAAGAATTACGTAGAGAAATAATATCTGAAGTAATAAGAAATTCTGGAAAATAGTTTCTTCCAATGAACCATGCAATTATAACTGCTATTGCAGGCACATTAAACCAGTTATTTATACTTTTAAAAAAAATAGTCTGTGAAATAAAAAGCGAAAAAAACGAAATGAAAAAAATTGTAATTACAGGATAATTTTCTGGAATTAACAACCCCAAAAGAAGGCCCTGGGTCAATATGTTCATAATATTAAAAAGAGGTTTTTTAGTAAGAAGAAAATCTAATGCTGCTGCACAGGCTGCACCTAAAACAGAAGCTAGAATTACAAAAATTGCTGAATAACTTTTTGTAAAAAAAAGAGCTATTACTTGTAATGATAAAAGAATAAGAATTCTGATTATTACAGTAGAAATTGAAGGTCTGAAATACAAATATGGTTTAATCAGATGAAATTTTGACTGTAATTTATTATCTATATTTATGGATTTTAATTTTTCCTGTTCAATCATTCTATAAATCCTAATTCTTTAGATTTTCCTTAATATATGTAATAGTTTGTGATAAAGGCAACCTCGATGGACAAACTGTATTACATAAACCACATTCAATACATGCCATTGATGAGGCTGCAAAGTTTTCTGGCAGAAATTTAAAATTTACTGTGTTGTTGTAAAGAATATCTGGTGAAATCTTTACAGGACATATAAATCTGCAGTTTCCGCAGTTTACACAAGAATAAATCTGTGTATCTGTAATTTTATGATTTGAGATAAATTCAACGGATTTTACATATTTTGTAATTGGAACATTCATGCTCTGTACCGAAGTACCGCAGATAGATCCATTAATTACGATTTTTGCAGGTTGTTTCGAGAATCCGCCAATCTGAGAAACAATATCTTTTATTGGAGTTCCAATTCTAACATCAAGCAAACATGAAGAATAAAGACAGTTTCCAGAAAAATGAACCATTTTGCTTATTGATGGAATTGAGCAAACTCCAGCTTTGTATACTTCATAAACTGTAGAAGCGTCTGTAAAAAGATCTTTTTTTGTAATTTCAAAATTACATGCTTTTTTCATTCCTGATCTTTTGAAAGCTGAGGTAATTTCTCTTGGTGTTCCACATGGATATTTTTTGATATTCATTTCCAGCAATCTGAAATTAGCCATGTTTACTTCATCAAAAAACTCTTTATGTTCAAATTTCTGATCTATTGCAAAAATAATTCCAGAAGCATTAATTGCTTTTGCCAGAACTTCAGCACCTTTTATAATTTCTTTATGGTAAAATTTAGTAATAAGTGAATCTGTAATTCTATATGGATCTTCATCATAAAGTCTTACAACAAGATTTTTGAATTCATTATTCTGTTTAATCTGAGAACCAAGATTAACTGGTTTTGATGTATAAAATGTATTTATTACGCCTTTATCAAGCAAGTTCTGTATTATTGTTGATGAGGTCAGGTATTCTGTGTCAGTTTCTTTTGTTTTCTTTCCTAAATAATTAAAGGAGCCACCAAATTTAATTTTAATCGCAAAATCTTGTTTTCCGTCTGGAGAAAAACATGGGGCTATATCCATTATAGTTCCTGGAACTGATGAATGAATGTATGAAGTAACATCCGAAGAATCAGTAACTCTGGCAATAATATCCCCTTCTTTGACCTTGTCACCAGTTTTTACAACACTTCTATATTTTAAATCAGATTCCTGACTCAAAGAAATGTCCAGTTCCTTCGGAAGAAAAGCGTTTTGAGTATATTTATAATTTTTAATTACAGATGAAACTACAGAATTATTAGGATTCATTTTCAATTTTCCTTCTTAATAATAGTGTAAAAATAAATAAATAGTAATACAAAAAAGCAAATTATCATCATTATAACTGAGAATAGATTTGCTGAATATGATGATGTTGAAGCATAGCCTGTAACAACATCTTTTCCCTCTGATTTTATTACTTTTTCAATTGAATTAAATGGTAATGTGTCAATTTCAGAATATACATTGTCTTTAAAATTCTGATTGTATACCATAATATTCCTTGATTCTGTTATGAAACCATTATCATCAGTATATCTTGGAAATTCCACAATATAATCAGCTGTATTATTATTCAAGGATTTATATGGGAAAGTTTTTATATTCCAGATCCAGCTATAGTAATCTTCCAGTTGAGGTAAACTTTCTTCCTCTACTCCATTTGCGGAGGGTAAAAGTAATTTTGATAAGTGTGAGTTAACAGTCTGTGAAGATGTAAGGAAGAAAACTCCTATAAATAAGATAGAAGAAATAATTGCTGCAGGCATAACAAAGTTTATCTTTTTTGCATAAATAGACTTACTCTTGGCAGAAAGTATAAATACAGGATTAAAAGATCTTCGGCTTCGTAAAACATCTTCCAAAATTGAATAAGTCAGAATATATGACCCCATAGAAATAAGAGTAATAATAAAAAATATTCCTGCCTTTACTGAAGTAGAAAAACTACATAAAAGAGCTATAAAAAACATAGCAGGTATTGAAAGTCTATTAACAAGATATAATAAAAATCCTTTTCTTTTCCAGATATTTGTTAAAAAGAATATAGATAGAATTATGAGCGTACAACTCAATGCACTAGTGTAAAAAGGATTGCTGATTAAATATGGAACAGAAATCAATGAACTGGTTATATATAAAAGCTTGTTTTTAGAGAAAATAGAAAGTAATGCTATAAGAATGACTGTTATTATTGGAATTGCCCATGGAAATGAACTGGTTGCGTCAATTCCTGCAGGAATTCCTTTTGAATTTAAAATATTAATACAATCATAAATATTAGGCTTATATACAGCAGGTATGTAATAAAGTCTGTAATTGTTGGATTTATCAAAAAAATATGCATTTCTTCTTACATAATAGTTATATTCAGGCATTTCCCGATTCAGCTTGAACATGGAAATTTCTACTGAATTTTCAGGCAATGTAACAGGAAGATATTGACCCGAAAGTGAAATCTCATCTTCGATTCCACATGTATGAATAACACTCAGAACTTCAGAATCATTACTTGAGGCAGGTGTATACAGTACACTGTATTCTTTCCATATTTTCGATGTAGGTACGGTTTTAAAAACAAAAAGAGAAAGAAGAGATAATATAAAAACTAAGGGTGATATTATTTTTAAATACTTGCTCATAACTTATTTTAATAAAGAAAATGCAAGTCCCACAAAGAAACCTACAAGACATCCACAGATAACTTCCATTGGTGTATGTCCATTTATTTCTTTTAGTTTTTTATAATTTTTAATTACCTGGTTATTCTGTAATTCAGTTCCCAGTTCATTTATCTTTTTGGCCTGAAGTCCACTGGATCTTCTTACACCAAAAGCATCTCTAATGACAACAAGAAAAAAACAGAGAGAAAATACAAAAATATCGGAATTTAATCCATGTCTGAAAGCGATTGTTGTACACAATGAAGTTACTAAAGCAGAATGGCTTGAAGGCATTCCTCCAGTTCTCCATATCATCATTTCAAGAAGTTCAGCAAGACTGTGGATTCTTCCGTATATTAAATTTATAGCAGTCTTTAAAAACTGTGCACCAAGCCAGCTGAATATGCAGGACAAGAGAATTGGATTGGACAAAAATAATTTAAACTGTTCTCTGAATGTAGGTAACATATATCGGTATATTTTAACATCTACTAATAAATTTTACTAGTAGGATTATTTAATTTTACGTATACTATTCACAATGGATTTTACAGATTTTACTGCTGGAAAAAATGATAATGATAGACGTATGGATAAAATCCTGCGTTTTTTTATAAAAGATGCATCTCTTTCAGAAATTTATAAGGCTCTACGTAAAGGGCTTATTAAACTTAATAAAAAGAAATGTAAGCCTGAAACTCATGTGTTTGAAGGTGATATTATCTCAATTGCCAGCTTTCTTCTCTCCAAAGCTGATAAAGATAGCTCAATTGTAAAATCTAATTCTGATTTTTCAACAACAACTTTAAATATTATTTTTGAAAATGAAAATCTTCTTGTAATTAATAAACCTTATGATATTAACGTTCACGGTGATTCAGAATCTTTGGATAAACTGGTAGTGGATTATTATAAATCAAAAAAAATATCTACTTCCCTTTCTTTTATTCCCGGACCTCTCCATCGCCTTGATAAAAAAACTACCGGATTGCTGGCATTTTCTTTTTCCCTTGATGGTGCCCGATGGTTTGCTGACAACATAAAAAATCACTCAATTACAAAAATTTATTATTCTGTTCTGGAAGGCGAAATAACTAAACCAGAAACATGGGAAGATGTAATTACAAATAAGAATGAAGAAAACAATGGATTTCATAAAGTTTCTGTTTCTACTGAAACTATTGATAAGGATTCCAGAAATGCTGTTACAAAAGTTTATCCTCTAGGTTATGGTTCATGGAATAATATTAAACTGACTTTTGTTAAAATACAGATTCTTACAGGGCGCAAACATCAGATTAGAGCTCAAAGTTCATTACACAAACATCCTTTATTAGGTGATACTGTTTATGGGGGGCATGAATTAAAAAATAGTAAGCAGTCTCATTTTCTTCATGCAGGTTTCTTGAATATTCCTGAAAATTCCTTAGGAATACCTTCTGTTTTAAAAGCTGATTTACCCCAGAATTTCAATAAATTTCTAAATTCTTGTGGGATTACGAAAATAGAGTTATAATTAGTCCAATGAATAACCCATTAGATAACTTTTTAAATATTTTCAAACATGTTCAGGTTTATGCTCTTGTTGGTGAAAGCGGTACTGGAAAATCTTTTCGTTCAAAGCTTCTTGCTGAGCAATATGGTATTCATGCAATTATTGATGACGGGCTTCTGATTCAAGATGATAAGATTGTTGCCGGTCGTTCTGCTAAACGTGAAAAGACTTATATGGGAGCCGTTCGTGTTGCTCTTTTTGATGATAAAGATCACAGAGACTCTGTAGCAAAGGTTCTTAGAAAGACTCATATAAAAAAGATTCTTCTTCTTGGAACTTCAGAAAAAATGGTTACTAAAATTGCCATGAGATTGCAGCTTCCTCAGCCACAGAAGATTATCCATATTGAAGAAATTGCTACAAAAGAAGAAATAGAAAAGGCTGTAAAATCAAGACAGGTTGAAGGAAAGCATGTTATTCCTGTCCCATCAATCGAAATTAAAAAGAATTATCCTCAAATCTTTTCAGCTTCTATGAGAGATTTTTTCAGTAAGAATAAACTTTTTGCAAAAATGAACAAAAACATTGGTGGAAAAATGATTGAAAAATCAATTGTTCAGCCAGAGTTTTCTAAGAAAGGAAGAATTGAAATTTCTGAAGCCGCTCTTACTCAGATGGTTATGCATTGTGTAAATGAGTGCGATCCGGAAGTTAAGGTAAAGAAAATAACAATTAAAACTGACTCCAGAGGATATAAGCTTGTTGTTCTTATTGATGTGCCTTTTGGAACTCAGTTAACTGGAAAGGTTCACAAACTTCAGCAGTACATTATTGACAAAATAGAATCATATACTGGCATTCTTATCGAAGAAGTAAGCATTGTTATTGATAAAATTTCTAAGCCTGCCAGTATGAAATAAACGGGGACCTACTCTGCCTTATTTTTATGAGCAGATTTGCCCTTTCCTTTTGTTTTTGTTACTGAATTTACACCAATATCATTCAGTGTTGATTTTACTGCAAATTCAAGTTCTTTACGAATTGGATTCATTGGCAGAACGAAATTTCTGCATTCAGTCCAGGTTTTAGTGTATAGTTCACTAAATGAAGCTTTGCTTTTAATTTCTTTATCCCAGTCTGTAAGATTTAAAACAAAATCTTTAATTAAATAAGTCATTTTCTTACCAAGACGTTCATCTGGTTTAGACTTATTCAATTCACCTAAAAGCTTGATATTTTCCATGTAGGCTTTTTCAAAGTTTTTGTTTTCATAAATGTAGCCTGTAGCAGATGGCTGGAGATAGATATATAAGTCTGTGTCCAGTGCTTCTTTTATGATTTCAAAAGCGTAAGGACTGTTAATAATTTTCAGAAGTTCCTCTGTAAGTCTTGATGGAGAAACCTGAGAAAGTAATCCTGCTGAATTACGAATTTTTCGTCTTAATGTACAGGACATCTTTGCATGGGTTGTTGCAGAATATTTAATTGCACGAAGCATTCTTACAGGATCTTCAACAAAAATACGATCAATAGAAATAACAGGTCTAAGAACATGTTTTCTTATATCTTTCATTCCACCAACGTAGTCTATAATCTGTTCCTGTAAAGGATCATAATATAAGGCATTGATAGTAAAATCTCTTCGCTGAACATCTTCTTCAATCGTACCAAAATCATTTCCAACTGAACCGTCTGCATTTGATCTGAAGGTACTGACTTCAAAAACCTTTGAACCAAAGACTACATGAACGAGTCTGAATCTACGCCCTATTATTCGAGAATTTCTAAATATTTTCTTAATTTTAGATGGTGTTGCATCTGTAACAATATCAAAATCTTTAGGAGTGTTTCCAACTATTAAGTCTCTTACTGCTCCGCCAACGATGTACGCTGTATATCCTGCAGCCTTTAATCTATTAATTATTTGAAGGGCATCAGGATCAATTTTATTCAATGATATTAAATGTTCAGATTGCGTGTATACAACAGCTTTTTTTACAAGCTTACCATTCTTATCTGTTCCGTATCTGATTAACACAATATGAGATAATATTCCTAATCTTTATTACAAGTCAAGTTATGTTGATGAACTAAATTTTAGAAATCCATTCTAAAACGTCATTTTCAACAGTTTCCTTGTCATTTTCATTTAATATTTCGTGTCTGTCCCCAGGGTAAGATTTTAAACTTACATTTGTGAGTCCGTTTGCTTTGTAGATATCATATAAGTTGTGGATTGTTTTTCCATAATCACCAACAGGATCATCTTCTCCATAAATAAAGAAAACTGGTAATGTGGCAGGAATTTTCTTCATATTTTTTGATTTATGAATCTGGTAAAGTCCTCCAGTCAAATCACAGAAGAAAGAAGTTGTAAGTGGAATACCACACCACTTATCCATATCATACATCTGAACATTAAATTCATTTGCAGAAAGCCAGTCATTAGGATTTGTTGAATTTTCAAACTTGTCGTTATAATTTCCAAAGGAAAGGTCTGAGAGAAACTGTACGATAGAGTCTCCGCCTCGGAATAGTTTTACAATATTTGCCAGAATGTTTCCTGCTTTCATCATCAGCTGTCTTGGACCTGCTGTTCCACAAAGAATACATCCGTTTATGTTTCTGCCATATTTTTCAATATATGACTGAGAAATAAAAGAACCAAAAGAATGTCCAAAAAGAATAACTTTTTTTTCTGGATATTCTTTTTTCAAAGATTCAATAACCTCATTTAAATCTTCCACTACGCGATTAAAACCATTTCTATCAGCAAGCTTTCCGAATTTTCCTGTTTTGTTTGCTTCTGATTTTTCTGCAGTTTTACCATGACCTCTCATATCATATGCATTAAGAACATACCCGTTATCGGCAAGTATAGAACCGAATCGGTCATATCTCATAGAATGTTCACCTAAGCCATGATGTAACTGGATAACACCTTTAATTTCGGATTCTTCATCTGGAGCCCATCGGTTCAAATAGATTTCAAATCCGTCGTTCATTTTTAATGAAAAGCTTTTTATCTGCATATAATTCCCCATTTATTGTTTATTTATTCTAGTTTTGTTAAAGTTAAATCATGAATATTATACCATACAAAATGACTTTTGGGGGAAAAACCATCGGTAAAATTGATGGAAAAAATGTTTTTATTCCCTATACCCTTCCTGGGGAAACTCTGGAAATAAATATTATTGAATCAAAAAAAGACTATGATAATGCTGAAATTGTAAATATTATTGAACCTTCAAAATATCGTGTAGAACCTGCCTGCAAGTATTATGGTAAATGCGGTGGCTGTAATATGATGCATATTGCTCCAGAATATCAGCGGGAACTTCGTAAAGAGATGCTTGTTGATATATACAATCAGAATGGAATTGATATTTCAGATAAAACGGACATTGTTTATGGTCCGGAAACTAATTATAGAGCCCGCTTTCAGTTAAATGACGGAGGTCTATCTGAACGGAATTCAAATATTATTGTTCCAGTAGAAAATTGTCTTTGTGCGGAAAAGCCTGTTAATGAATATTTGGAAAATACAGATTTTAATGCTCGTCCTAAGGGAAGAATTCACTTGTTTGGTAGTTCCTATGCTGAAAATCAATTGAAGATTTCATATTCTGAGGCTGAACCAAAAAAGTCTGTTCAACCAAAAATGAAAGGTGGAAAAAAACTTAAGATTAAAGAAAATCATTATTTTGCAGGTACTGTCCTTTCCCCTGAAAATACTATTTCGGTTAAGATTAACAAAAAAACACTTTCTTTTGATGTTCGTGGATTTTTTCAATCCAATCTTTTTGTATTTGAAAAAGTAACTCAGCTTATTCTTGATAATCTTCCAGGTGGAGAAAATATTCTTGATATGTATTCAGGCTGTGGTTCTATTTCAACCTTTCTGACAGAAAAATACAACAATGTAGTTCTTGTTGAACATAATAGAGATGCTCTTGTTTATGCAGAGCAAAATCTTTCTGGAACTGGTCATATAAGTTATGGTTTAAGTGGTGCCAGCTGGGTAAAAACTTGTTCCCAGTATTGTGAAAAATTTGATGCTTGCGTTGTGGACCCTCCTCGATCTGGTATGGAAAAAGAAGTAAGAGATTATCTTTGTAAATCTGGCATTCCGAAAATTATTTCTCTTTCATGTGATCCTGCAACTCATGCTCGTGATTGTGCATCACTTATAAAAGCAGGTTATGAAATGAAAAAAATATACCTTTTAGATTTTTATCCTAATACAAGTCATATTGAAAGCATGGCTGTTTTTGAGCTGAAACTGTAATGATTTTTAGAAAAAAAAATATTTTTATCATTTTATTCTTATTTTCATCATCTCTTTTTGCACAGGAAACCTTAAGTAATCTTAATACCTCCTGGTCGAATGTATTATCAGGCGTTGTAATCTGTGAACCCGCTGTTACATCCTATGGCTTTTGTGCTGTAACTGATGCAAGAACTATTTCGGCTTTTACTAATTCCGGAAAGCTTTTATGGGAAAAAAATACAGGAAGATTAAGAAATATTATTTTGCATCCACTTCCAGATGATTTTATTTTATATATTGATTTGTCAAATAAAATACTGAAAATTCTTAATCCTACAGGTACAGAAATCTGGTCCAAGAATTTAAACTATATGGTAAATAAGTCCCCTCTTGCAGGACGTGACGGAAGATTTTTTTTAAGTGGCGAGAACATTGTTGAATGTTATGGAATAAATGGTGTACAGAAATGGCAGTTAGAAACTGAAACTCAAAAAAATATTCCAATTCAAGAACTGCCAGACGGCTCCATTGTTATTTTTTTAGCAGATGAAAAAAATCAGACAAAGGGGCTTAGAATTAGTCCTTTTGGACTTGTTCTTGAAGAAATACTTTTTTCAGGTTCTGTTACTACTGCAAATACATGTGAAGATGGAATTCTTTTAACTTTTACAGATGGATCAGCCGGCCTTTTTTCAATTCAGGATGGATTTTCTCAGAATAAATGGGTTCTTTCAAAAAGAAATACCAATGCCTTATTTTCCGTATCAGAAAACAAAAGTGATTATTTATATATAGAACTGCTTTCTGATGGAATTGTATTAAATGAATTAAATCAGAATGACGGTTCAGTTACACATAGTATTAAAATAAAAGAAATTCTTGGAACTAAAGTTGAAAAAATCTGCTTTAATGAGTCTGGAATTCTTCTGATAGATAATAAATCTGCAGGTCTTTATTCCAAAAATGGCAAGGAGATATGGTTTGCAAAACTTCCTTCTAGAACAAGTAAGACAACCTGGAATCATATTATATACACTTCAGATAATCATCTGATTTTTTGTTATAAAAACTGGACTCTTAATGCATACAGAATAGCACAGAATAATTCTCACTCAGTAAATAATTCAGTTCATGAAGATTATGATTCATTTATGAAGTATGAAAAAAACTTTGATACTCAGTACAGTTATTCATTTTCTCAGGAAATAATCAGTGAAAGCAGAATAGATGATTTGAATTCTGGTTTATATGCAGATAAAGAAAAAATCTATTTACAAGACATAATTTCTATTTGCTCTGCATATTCTGAGTTTCTTAGTACAAGTGATTTTGGTACAAGAAAAGAGAAATCTATTTTTGAACAGGATTCTGCAGGTTTTGAAAAAGTACTTGCCCAACTGATGCTTTTAGGAAACAAAAATTCACAGAATCTGGCAGCATCTATTCTTGCCAAAACAAATAACCGTTCTTTTCAAAGAGTTATTCTTTCAGGAATAAAGTCAAATGGGTATGATCCAGATGAACGTCTTCTTAAATCAATTGAAAAAGTCTCACAGAATATTTCATATAAGGATAAAGTCTTTTCTTCATTTATTTGTGATGCCGTTTACTCAATCTGTCTGTTTATGGGACGGCCTGCTTATAATTCAAAAGGAAAGGATATTCTAAAAAATTTTATGTACCCTTCATATGATGCAAAAATTCGTGAATATGCAAGAGATACATTAAAGAGAATAATAGAATTAGATTTATAAAACTATTATGGAAAAATCACTTTTCTTATGTTAAAATATTATATCTGATTTTTTAAGGTGGATTTATGAAAAAACTGAATTTATTTTTTACGCTTTCAATTTTAATTTGTGCGAATTTTTTTGCTTTGGAAGTAGATAAATCGGAACTTCAGAATGCAAATGATACAGTGATTGAGTTTATTAACTATACAGGACCTCATAAGATAATTGATTCTGTAGCTGCAATTAAAGGAATTGGTTCTAATTTGGGAACTGTTATTTCGAAGGATCCGGCAGGTTCTGCATCTACTGGAAATTTAAACAAATATTATGTTGTTCATGCTGTAGATCCAGATGAAACTGGAAAATTTGATGCAGATATTCTTTTTATTGGTGCAGATGCAACTGTAGACCATATTACTAACCTTAGAAGAATCATTTCGGCATATTTAAGTTCAGCTTATGGTTATTCTGAAGCTGATGCAGATACACTTTCTGTTTTTATTACAGTTTATAATGCTGTTTATCGTGGCAAGCTGGATAATTTTCAGAATAAATATAAAACAGTTGTAGTAAAGAATCTTTCCTCTGAAAATTGCGGACTTTCTGTAAATTATAAAGACTGGCCAGGAAAATCAGAAATTGTAATTCCTCTTTACGATGTAAAAAATGGCGGACTTTCTACTGTTGATACTTCTGTTATCAGTGATTCTAAGGTTGTTTCTTCCATGAAAGAAGACGATGACATGAATGTTGAAAGCCGAAAAGAAATGGTAGATATAAAAGAACGAGAGGCTGATGAAGCTTCTGAAAAAGCTAAAGAAGCACAGAAAACTGCTGTTGAAGAACAGAAGAAAGCTAAGGAAGAAAAACAGAAAACTGAAGAAGTAAAGAAAGAGGCTGAGGAAGCACAGAAAACTGCTGAAGAAAAGCAGAAGACTGCAGAAGAAAAACAGAAAATAGCCGAAGAAAATCCACAGAATAAAGAAGCTCAGAAAGAAGCTGAAGAAGCTAAAGAAGAAGCTGAAGAAGCACAGGCTGTTGCTGAAGAAAAACAGGAAGAATTAGAACAGCAGGAAGCTAAACAGGAAGAGCAGGAACAGAAAGCCGAGGAAGCCAAAGAAGAAGCTAAAGAACAGCAGTCTCGTGCAGATATAAAACAGAATGAAGCACAGTCGGAACGAAAAGAAATAGCCAAGGATCAGAATGAAATTCAGAAAAAAGAAGCTGAAGAAGCAAAAATGCCTATGGAATATGGTATTGTGCTTACAGATGAAACTGAAATGCTTTCACGACTTGTAAAGTTTAATAAAGAAACTGGTGAAGTAATCAAAAATTCCCCTGTTTCAGTTATTCGAAACAGAACAATCTATAAAGCAGAAGAATATTATGTTGCTATTGCTGGTGAAGATGTAAAAAATGGAGCTATAAAGCTTGTTTCAATTGATCCAGAATCTATGGAAATTGTTGGAGAAAGTGACAATACAATCGCAAAGGATTCTGTTTTAATTCAGGACGGTGCTGATTATTACTGTGTAGTTGATGAAAAAGGAAAGTTTTTTGTTGCTAAGTTTGGAGATGATTTAAGTTTAAAATTAAAATCTTCAGTAGAAGTAAAAAGCTGTACTCCAATTACCTTGACTGCATCTGGACTTGTAATTACAGATAATGGCGGAAAACTTAAGGTTCTTGATAAACAGAACTTATCTGATATTTCTGCAGGTAAATAAAACTTATTTATTATGAAAAAGCCGTTTGAAAGTTCTTAAATACTTTCAAACGGCTTTTTTTTATTCTTCGGCTTTTGATTCGAATCGGCTGAATGCTGGAATGAACATAATAGGTAAATCTCCAGTTGCACCGTTTCGCTGTTTTGCAAGAATGATCTTTGCTTCCTGAGCAGTTACTTCTTCTTTTAATCGATCACGATGAAGGAACATTACAACGTCCGCATCCTGTTCAATAGAACCAGATCCTCTTAATTGAGCAAGATTAGGTTCCTGTCCTTCAGCATCTCGTGCTACCTGACAGAGAGCAACAATAGGAATTTCTAATTCGCGGGCAAGAGCTTTTAAAGATTTTGAAATTTCAGAAATCTGTTCCCACTGCTCTTTCTTCTTATCTTCTGTTGTAATTAATCCAATATAATCAATAAAAATGATTTTAACACCGTTATTAGAAACCATTCGTCTGGCAACAGCCCGCAATTCCAGAAGTCTCATGTTTGGGGTATCTACTACATAAAGAGGTTTATTGAACCAGCGACCGGCAGAATCCTGTATCTTTTTTACATCTTCTACCTTAAGCATTCCGGAACGAATTTTATGCATTGGTACTTTTGCATCCTGAGAAAGAAGTCGCATACCGATTGATTCGTAAGGCATTTCCAATGAGAAGAAACCACATGGAATGCCCCTGTCACAAGCAATGTTTTGAATCATGGAAAGTGCAAGAGCAGTTTTACCGATAGAAGGTCTGGCACCAATAATAATCAGTTCTGAATTCTGAAAACCAGAAGTATATGTATCCAATTTTGCAAAACCTGTTGGAATACCTGTGAATTGGTTTTTGCTTTTATAACGTGCTTCAATTAATTCAATTTCTTTTACCATAATTGACTGAGCATTGTAAACTTCAGTAGCTTCATTTTTCTGTGCTAGAGAGAAGATTTTTTGCTCTGCATTGTCAAGAATTGAATCGCTCTGGTTTTGAAGGTCAAAAGCGGATGCTCTGATTTCAGACGAAATTTTAATTAAATCACGACGTGCTGCACGATCAAGTACTATTTGGGCGTAAGATTCTATATTTGCTGCAGAAGGAACTGTATCTGTAAGAGAAGCAATATAAGCAGCTCCCCCAGCCTGTTCTAGTTTGTTTTGTACAGTTAATTCATTAATAAGTGAAATAGAATCACCAGCAGTATTATTTTTATCCAAAGTTAATAAAGCGGAATAAATAGTTTGATTTTGAATTGAATAAAATCTGTCTGGTTTCAGCATTGTCGAAACAGTTGCCATAGCTCTCCAGTCAAGGAGAAGTGCACCTAAAACAGCCTGTTCAGCTTCGATATTCTGTGGCGGTACTTTGTCTATTAATGAATTATCCATATTTACTCCTATGATATAAATAAAAAAAAGAGTCGGATTACTATTGTAAAACCGACCCTTTCTTTTTTCCAGCAAAAAATTTAAAGAATCTATAACTTATTCAGCTTTAGCTTCTTCTTTTACTTCTGCTTTTTCTTCTTTCTTAGCTGTATCAGCAGCATCAACTGCTTCAGAAACTACTGCAACGTGAATTTCTGCTGTCTGAGCTTCGTAAAGTTTGATTGTAGCTTTGAAGTTTCCAACAGTCTTAATAGAAGAACCTGGAATTTCAATGCGTTTTCTTTCGATTTCATAACCGAGTTTTGCAAGTGCTTCAGCAACAACATGTGCTGTAACTGCACCGTAAAGTTTTCCGTTAGCTGCAGCTGGCATCTTCAATTCGATTGCTGCTGATTCAAGTTTTTCTTTCAAGCTAGCAGAATCTTTTCTCTTCTGTTCCTTGCGTGCTTCAATTTCAGCTTTACGACCTTCGAACAAAGCTACT
This sequence comes from Treponema sp., assembly GCA_016297805.1. Classification (GTDB taxonomy): domain Bacteria; phylum Spirochaetota; class Spirochaetia; order Treponematales; family Treponemataceae; genus Treponema_D. The sequence continues at coordinate 22,154 of JAEDFX010000007.1, forward strand.
GTTGCTTCATTGTAAGGTACTGCAAGATTACGTGGAAGAAGGAAGTTACGAGCGTAACCATTAGCAACGTTTTTTACGTCTCCTTCTTCACCAAGTGATTTAACATCTACGTTAAGAATTACTTTCATTTTTCAAGCTCCTGTAAATATTTTTAGTGAATCTCGGAGTATGAGATTCACCATTGAATTAAATTTAATTAGTCAGCAACGAATGGCAACAAGCTGATTGTACGTGCACGTTTAATAGCTTTTGCAACTTCACGCTGATGTTTTGCACATGTACCAGTAATACGACGTGGGAGAATCTTACCTCTTTCTGTCATATAGCGGCGGAGTGCATCTGCATCTTTATAATCAATCTTTGCTTTGTTAGCACAGAAACGACATACCTTCTTGCGGAAGTATGTTTTTCCTTTTGAACGTCCATCACGATCTTCTTCGCGACCTTCTGTAGCAGATGTATCAGCCATAGTTGCTTCAACCTGTTTTGCTTCCATTTCCTGTGTATTTTCTTCAGACATAGTTTTTACCTCTTATAATCTCTGATTAGAATGGGATATCTTCAGGGAAATCATTACCAGTATCACCATAAGGATCTGACTGATAACTTGAATAATTATTCTGTGTTGGAGCGTTATTGATTGGCTGGAAACTTGGAGCACCCCCAGTCGATGATGGACTGTTTTCTCCTCGTCCGCCTAAAAGCTGTACAGAATCAGCAACAATAGAAATTCTACTCTGTTTCTGTCCATCTTTTTCCCAACGATCCTGTTTAAGATGACCTTCAACACAAATCTGTTTTCCCTTTGTAAGATAAGGTTTTAAATTTTCAGCGGTTTTACCCCAGATAGTTACATTGAAGTAGTTAACTTCATCAACCCACTGGTCTCCGTTTTTGCGGCTTCTGTTGACAGCAATACTAACATTAGCTCTTGCCTGACCGTTGGCAATATATCCAAAACTTCTTTCATCAGAACCAAGATCCTGTGTGAGACGACCGATAAGAACTACGTGATTTAAATCTGTCATTAAAAGCTCCTTTTGTTTGTGTTTTTAACTAAGCGTCAAGTTTAACAAACTGGTATTTCAAAAGGTTCATGTTGATTTTGAACATTTTTTCAACTTCAACAAGTTTTGAAGCACTGATTTTCAATGTGTAAAGAACAAAACGTCCTTTTTTCTGTTTGCTGATTTCGTAAGTAAGATCACGATCACCGAATGGTTTTTCTTCTTCGATTTCTGCACCGAAGCTTGTAAGTGCATTTTTCAAATCTTCTGCACCTTTCTTTGACTTTTCCTCATCAAGTGGGAAAATAGCCATAAGTTCATACTTTTTCATAAGTATCTCCTGAAATTATTATTTTGTATAAACAAAATATTTCGGAGGAAATGTAATACAATCCTCAAATCAACGATTTTAGACTGTAAAATAACAAAATATTATTCAATATTTTGTTATTCCTCCTTATGGATAAAGAGAATCCCGAAAGACTCCCAAGGGGTGTTCGTATAATATATAATAAAAAAATGTGTTGAGTCAATTATTACTTGTTAGTTTTTTCTTATTATATTATACTTTTTTTATGAATAAAAATAAGAGCTATTCAAAAAAGATTGTTTTTATATTTTCTTTTTTCATTTTATTGGTGAATACCCCACTTTTTTCTAAATCTAAGAATAAATCAGATAAATATATAAAATATGTTCATCCTCGTATTTATGAATTTGATTTATGTGATGCAGATACTCAGGTTTTTCTTGGGTATAATAAGTATTCAGGAAAATTTGAAGCAGATATTGATTATACAAGATTTGTGAAAGGCGATTTGCCACAGGCTGGAGATAAAGTAATTTTCTATTTCAAAGGATATTCAAAAAAGCCTGCACATCTTATATATGGTGATGTTTATGATGGAAACAGAAATCTTACAAATTCATTTGGAAAAGTATTTATTCCATACATTGAAAAAAATACAGAATTTGAAGGTTCTGTTTCCTATATTTTAAGTTGTGATGTAACAAAGGAATTCAGACTGCATCTTTGGAGTTCAATGCCTGATCAAAGAGGAAAATTGGATCAATGTTATCTTAATTTTACTCGTGTAGTAGAAACTACAGATACTGTAAGTGAAGCTGCTCAGGAAAAAAAGGCTGCTAAAAAAAATATTGAAATTGTTGAAGTTCAGTCTGAGATTTTTGATGATGATGAAATTGCAGCGCAGGAAGCTGCTAAGGCTGCTGCAATAGAAGCTGAGAAACTTGCTGCAGAGGAAGCTGAAAAAGCTGCTGCAGAAGAAGCTGCCAGAATTGCAGCAGAACAGGAAGCGGCCCGTATTGAGAAAGAAAGACTTGAAGCTGAACGATTGAAGCAGGAAGAAGAACTACAGAAAGCTATTGATTCTGTAAAAGCTGTTTCTCGCTATGAAAAAGAATTCTTGAATGATTATATGGTTTTAGATGAGCCTGATATTTCTGAGCCTGAAGAAGCAGAAGAAGAGCTTATTGCCAATCCTGATGAAACAGATTCTTTTGGGAGAACACTTCTTATGAAAGCCGCAAAAGCGGGAAACGACTGGCAGATAAAAACCCTTCTAAAATCTGGTGCAAATGTAAATCTGAAAGATAAAGATGGCTGGACTGCTTTGATGTATGCAGTAAGATATCAGGAAAGTATGGTTTGTGTTGATCTTTTGATTGATGCTGGAGCAGATGTAAAAAAATATAATAAATATAGTTCATCAGCTTTATCATTGGCTGCCTGTTACAATAATAATCCAGAAGTATTGAAGAAGCTTTTGTCTTACTACTCTACTTCTGATAAAGAGGTATTGAAATCCCTTGTACTTCTGCTTTCTGAAAATCAGACCTCGGAATATATTCAGCTTGCTAAACTTGATATTTATCTTAATTTGTCTATTCCTTTGAATAATTTTTATGAAGGTAAAACACCTTTAATGTATGCTGCAGAATTTGGTTCATCTACAAAAGTATTAAAATCTTTATTGGATAGTAATGCGATTTTAAATATCCGCTCTACAGAAGGTAAAACTGCTTATGATTATGCTTCATCTAACAAAAATCTTAAGCATGATGATAATTATTGGGCACTTAATAAGAAGTAGAATATGAGAATAACTGGTGGAACTTTAAAAGGAAGAATTATTAAATGTCCAGATGGTGCTCTGGCAATCAGACCAGCAATGGACAGAATGAGAGAATCTGTATTTTCTATTTTAGGAGATTTATCTGGAAAATCCTGGCTGGATTTATTTTCCGGTTCAGGTACTATTGCAATTGAAGCTACATCCAGAGGTGCTTCTGATGTTGAACTTTGTGAAAAAGATAAGGTAAAAGCGAATACAGTTTTCGAAAATGTAAAAATTGTAGAGAATGAATGTGGAATAAAGATAAAGTGTCATTTTATGCCTGTTGAGTATTTTATAAAACGGTGCAAACGAAATTTTGACTTTATTTTTTTTGATCCACCATTTCCTTATAAATTTCATGAACAATTGATTGCAGATGCTGATAAAAATGGACTTTTAAAAGAAGATGGAACAATTATGGTTCATCGCCCGGAAGAACATTTTATGCCTGATACGATTGGGAATCTAATAAGAACAGATCAGCGTGTTTATGGTCGATCAATTGTGGACTTTTATAAGTATATAAAATAGTTTTTTACTATAAGGGTTTTGACTTATTATTAAATTGTGTTAAAATGAAACTGCATGTTTTGTGAGCTTATGGAAAGAAAAAGTTTAGAAGAAAAATTTACAAAAGTTGTTCAAGAAAAAAACATCCCAGATGGATTTATTAAAGTAACCGATAATCCCGTCAAAGGTTTAACACCTGAACAAAAGGTAATACTAAACAGAAAAGCTAACACAATGTTCAATAATGGCAATATTGAGGATGCTAGAAGAATATACATTACAACTGGATATTCCGATGGACTTACTCGAGTTGGTGATTATTATATGAACAAAAATGAAAGCTTGAAAGCATTAAAAGCTTATATTCTTGCGCATAATAAAAGAGATGTTGAGCCTATTTACGACAATATTGCAAAGGTTATTTCATCTTTAATTACGGAAGTTTAATTTTATATAATGGGATTTAAGTTATGGAAGAAATGAATCAATCAGAAGACATCATGGTGCCAGAGAACGTTGAAGGAATTGATAAAATTTCTGAACTTTCAAAAAAAGGTTATCAATTAATTAAAGAAAATGATATTGAAGGTGCAAAGAATGCTTTTAATAGTATTCTTGAACTTGAAGAAAATAATAATTATGCACTTGTTGGACTTGGTGATGTTGAAAGAAAACTGAATAAGTTTAATGATGCAATTTCTTATTATAAAAAATGCTTGGAATTTTATCCTGCAAATAATTATGCTCTATTTGGACTGGCAGATTGTTATAAAGCTTTGAACCAATATGCAAAAGCTATTGATATCTGGCAGCAGTATCTTATTCATGATGATAAAAATATTACTGTAATAACTCGTGTTGCTGACGCATATAGAAAAATTCACGACTTTAGAAAATCGAAAGAGCTTTATCTTAAAGTTTTAGATATGGAAAAAGATAATGCTTATGCCTTGATTGGATTAGGTCATTTGAATTACGATTTTAAGGAATATAAGGAAGCTTTATATTACTGGACAAGAGTTTTTGAATTGAATTCAAAAGAAACTGTTGATATTCGTGTATTGACTGCAATTGGAAACTGTCACAGAAAACTAAAAACTTTTGAACAGGGAACCAAATTCTTCGAATATACACTTGAACGTGAACCAAATAATTTCTACGCACTTTTTGGTCTTGCAGATTGTTATCGTGGTATGAATCAGCAGTACAAGTCAATATTATATTGGAATAAAATTCTTGATATGGATCCAAATAACAAAGTTATTTTGACTCGTGCTGGTGATGCATATCGTACAACTGGAAATTACGAAGAAGCTAAAAAATATTATAATAAAGCTCTTGATATTGAATTTGATATTTATGCAGCTATTGGTCTTGCATTAATCTGTAAAGGCGAAGGTAATAATGAAGAAGCTGTAAGTAGATTTGAAAATTTAATAAAAAACGATTCAAGAAATCCACGACTTTATATTGATTTGTCAGAATGTTATCTTGCAATGAATAGAAAAGCTGATGCTGTTAAGATTTTGAATGATTATTTGAAAATTGATAGCAGAAACCTCGCAGTTAAAATAGCCTTGGATAAAGTTTCTAAAAGCTAATTATGTCTAAAATAGTTTTAACAGGTCTTAATCCTCAGGAAATCACGGAACAGTTAAATTTAGAACAAAAGTTCCGTGGAATGCAGATTTTTAAATGGGTTGGCAAAGGTGTAAAAGATTTTGATCAGATGTCAAATCTTAGTCTGGATTTAAGAAATAAACTTAAAGAAAATGCCCTTCTCCGTTCTTCGGAAATATCAAATATTTTAAAAGATCCTGATGGTACAATAAAACTTCAGATTACATTACAGGATGGTAATGCAGTCGAGACTGTTTTACTTACTGATAAAGAAGAAAGAAAAACCGCCTGTGTTTCCTGCCAGGCTGGTTGTGCAATGAAATGTGCATTCTGTATGACTGGAACTTTAGGTCTTTCCAGAAATCTTGAACCTTACGAAATTGTAGAACAGTTTTTATATCTGGAAGAAATTGCTGGAAAACTGGACAATATTGTTTTTATGGGTATGGGTGAACCAATGCAGAACCTTTCTGGAATCCGTAAGGCTATTGAGATTCTTTGTCATAAGGATGGTCGTGGACTTTCTTCCAAACGTATTACCCTTTCAACCTGTGGAATTGTTAAGGGGATATATGATCTGGCTGATAATGGTCCTCATATTCGACTTGCTGTTTCTCTTACTACAGCTAATGAAGATTTACGTAAGGAGTTAATGCCTGTAGCTTTAGGAGAAGCAAATTCTCTTTCTGAACTAAGAAAAGCAATTGCATATTATGCGGAAAAATCAGGTAAACGAGTTACTTTGGAAGCAGCTCTGCTTCATGATAAAAATACAGATGATGTAAGTGCTCAGAATATGATTAATTTTGCTAAAAATATAGATGTAAACGTTAATCTTATTCCATGGAATCCCGTTAAGACTCTTCCATTTGAAGAACCTGCTAATAATGAAGTTTCAAAATTCTGCAAAAAAATTGAAAATGCAGGTATTAACGTTACTTTACGAACTCGTCGGGGCAGAAAAATTGGTGGTGCCTGCGGTCAGTTGGGAAAAACTAATTAAATAAGCAAAAATAATATAGAAAAAGGTATAAATGATGGTTCGATAAATTCGAAATTTAATAATGAGACAAATGAACTTTATTTTACTCTGATGCATACAATTTTCAGTATTACACAAAAACTATGCTTAAGTGGAAATATGCTCAATATGGGTTATAGAATTGTTGCCATTGTTGCTGCTATCTGTTGTGCATTGGGAGGAATTGTTATGAAACTCTTCAATGAAAACAAAATCCTTGGTATAATAAATTCATCAGATGACTAATTATTGAGGATATTATGAGGAAATCATTTTATAGTTTTATAGGTCTTTGTTTAATTATTTTTTCTTTATCATCATGTTTAACAACTAAACTTCCAGAAGAACAAGAAGAAGTTTCTTTATCAAGAAATTATAAAATGATTTCTATAAATGAAAATCTTGATTATTTAATTACAGATATTACTTATCCAGAATTTGAATCATATCCTCAGTTTAATAAAATGATTAAAAATACTGTCGAAAATAACTGGGTAGGATTTAAATCCTATACAAAAACTGAATGGACAGAATTGAATAGTCTTAATATGAAAAATGGTGCCGGAAAGCTGTGGCCTTTTGAATATAAAGTCATATTTGAAGTTTCCTATTCATCAAATTACATAAGTGTTCTCCTTAATACTTATAATTTTAATGGTGGAGCTCACGGAAATACTACTCTTATTACATATAATTATAATACTGAAACAAATAAAGTTGATAATATCATTACAGCTACTGGAATGTCTTATAATGAGATTTCAGAAATTTGCCGTTCAAAATTATATAAAGACTTGATTACTAATAATAAAACTCTTACAACACCTACAGAAATTGCAGTAATGAAAGAAATGATTAATGAAGGTACTTTTCCTCAGCCTGGAAATTTTGAAGTTTATACTTTAAACAAAGATAAAGCTTATGTTTACTTTGAACCCTATTCTGTTGCTCCATATTCATATGGAATACAAAAAATTGAAATTAAATAACTAGAATCATACAATTAATATAGATATTTTGAAAAAGTTTTTAATTGATAAGTTGAATTAAATTATATATAATCAAGCCATAATTTATTCTTGGAGCCGTCTTATGCAAAAGAAAATCTATGTAGTTGGTATGTTTGATGATGATACAGCAAATAAAGTGCAGGCTGCTGTTTCAGCTGTAGCAAGTGTAACAAATTGTGTTGCAAGTTGTGAAAAATCACAGGTTCTTGTAGATTACGATGATGCAGGAGCAGAAGACGCAATTAATAGTGCAATTTCTGGCTGTGGTGTTGACGTATTAGGTTAATTTCTATGAAACTTGCAGTTTTAGATGCACATGCAGCAAATCCTGGGGATTTATCTTGGGATGCCTTTAAAGATTTAGCTGCAGTTACTCTTTATGATAGAACAAATCAAGATGAAGTTGTTTCTCGTGTAAAAGACTGTGAAGCTATATTTGTAAATAAAGTTGTCATTACAGAAGAGATATTGGCACAACTTCCTAAATTAAAATATATTGGTGTTTGTGCCACAGGTTATAATGTAATTGATCTGGAAGCATGTTCTAAAAGAAATATTATTGTAACTAATATTCCTTCTTATAGTTCTGATGCAGTTGCACAGCATGTTTTTGCTCTGATTACTAATTTTTCTAACAGTGTTGCTCTACATAGTTCTTCAGTTCATGAAGGTGATTGGGTAAGCTCCCCTGATTTTGTATACTGGAAAAGACCTCTTTTTGAACTTTCAGGAAAAACTCTTGGTATTTTTGGTTATGGAAGCATTGGTTCTAAAGTAGCTGAAATTGGTAAAGCTTTTGGAATGAAGGTAATCTGTAATACAAGAACAAAAAAAGAAGGTATGCCAGAGTATGTAACTTTTGAAGATTTGTTAAAAAAGTCGGATATTGTATCTCTCCATGCCCCTCTTACTGACCAGACAAAAAATATTATAAATAAAAACACACTTTCGTTAATGAAACCTACATCTTATTTAATTAATACTGCACGCGGTGGTTTTATAAATGAAAATGATCTTGCTGATGCCTTGAAAAACAATGTAATTTCAGGTTATGCTGCAGATGTAGTTAGTGTTGAACCTATGTCAAAAGATAATTCTTTACTTGGTTGTCCTAATTGTGTTCTTACTCCTCATATTGCATGGGCACCAAAAGAAACAAGAGAAAGATTGTTAGGAATTGCTTTGGATAATTTCAAAGCCTGGTTGTCAGGTTCTCCAATTAATGTAGTAAATAAAAAGTAATATAAATCCTCCCTTCTTTTTTTTCATATTTAGGTTAAATAAAAAAGTGGTACACTGATGACTGACATTAGTGTACCACTTTTTTATACGTTATTTTTATTTCTTTAAGAAAACTGGAATCTGGTTAATTGGTGCAGATACTTCAATAGTTTTTCCACCCTCAACTACTTCTTTTGTATGAATGTTTTCCCATTTTCCTTCTGGTAAATAAACCTTTCTGCTTGTAGCACCAGCATATAAAACTGGAGCAACAAGATAATCAGAACCAAACATATACTGATCTTTCAAATCCCAGCATTTTTCATCTTCAGGGAATTCGTAGAACATAGTTCTCATTACTGGACTACCATTTGCAGCGGCTTCTTCCATAAGTTTTGAAGTGTATGGAATTAATGATTCACGAAGTTTAATCTGTTCTTCCATAATTTTCTGTGCTTCTGGACCATAAGACCAGATTTCATTAGGACGACCAGTGTATAAATATCCTCCGCCGTATCCTCTTTCTGGATCTTTATCTAATGGTGGTGTATCGTGTGGATCACGGTCACCATGTAAACGTAAAATTGGAGACCATACAGCCCATTCAAACCAGCGTTCCAGAAGTTCAACAAATTTTGGATTTTCTGGGTTTCCATACATAAATCCACCAATATCTGTAGTCCACCAAGGAATACCAGCAAGACCGATATTAAGTCCTTCACAAATAGATGTTCTTAAACATTCCCATGTAGACTGAACATCACCATTCCAAAGAACATTATTATATTTCTGAGAACCTACCCAGCAGCAGCGTTCAAGATTTACAAAATCCTTTTTGCCCATAGCCTTCATTCCATCATAGAAAGTCTGACTGTACATCTGTGGATAGATATTTGAACAAGAAAGTGCTGTTCCGAGGTAATAGCGATAGTTACCATAATCATAAACGTTATAGTCAGGTTCAGCGTTATCCATCCAGAACATATCAATTCCATAATCAGCATAGTTCTTTTTTACGATTTCCCAAACATATTTGCGGGCTTCAGGATTTGTTGCATCAAAAGTAAGACAGTCACCCATAAAATCATAGGTCTGATTTGTACCTCTTTCTGTACGAACAAGGAATCCCTTATCAAGCATGTCGTAATAATGAGAACATTTTTTATCAACTGAAGGCCAGATAGAAATCATAACCTTTGTTCCCATAGCGTGGAGTTCATCAACCATTGCTTTTGGATCAGGCCAGTATTCTGGGTCAAAGCACCAGTCTCCCTGACGTGGCCAATGGAAGAAGTCAATTACCATAACATCAAGATGAATGCCCATTTCTTTATATTTACGAGCAACTGTAAGGACTTCATCCTGAGTTCTATAGCGAAGTTTACACTGCCAGAAACCAAGATAATCTTTAGAAAGGACTGGTGCACGACCAACTACAGAAGTAAAATTTTCAATGATTTTTGCAGGAGTATCAGCAGCTGTAATCCAGTAATCCATTTCCTTTGTTGATTCGGCTGTCCATTCAGTTATATTTTTTGAAAAATTAACTGTTCCTACAGCAGGATTGTTCCATAAGAAACCATATCCAAGATTTGAAATTGCGAAAGGAATAGAAATCTGAGAGTTTCTCTGAGCAAGCTCAAGACTACATCCCTTCATATCAAGATAAGGAGTTGGATACTGTCCCATACCATACAGTTTTTCATCGTCATTAGGGTCAAATCTTACAGTAAGCTTAAAATCACCACCAATAATACCCTGCCATTGACGGTTTATCACTTTTGTACAACAGCTTTCTTTTGTTGCTGAAGGATCATAAGAACGGAAATATTCATGAAGAATCTGTTTTCCATCCTTGTAGAATGTTACAACTCCACCATTATTTACATGTGCTTTTATTTTACCATTTGAAATAGTAACACCAGAATCGTCTTTTTCAATTTTTGCATTTCCCAAATCAACTTTTTCTGTAAGAGCCCAAACTTTGTTTGAGAATTCTGGTTCAACTGTGGAACGGACTCTAAAAGAATCCTTTCCCCAAGGTTCAATTTTTAATGTTTCATAACCTTTTTTGAAAACCAAAGCATTAGTAGTTTCAATAAACATAAAAACCTCAATTAATAAAATAAATATACAATAATAATATCATAGAATTTATAAATAAAAAGTATAATAAATATCTTTTTAAATTGTAGAATCAGACAGGAGATTTCCCCTATATAATTTACGATTTTTTTGTAAAAGTTTAAAAATAATGAATAAATTTAGTATAATTAAACTTGAAAAAATAATGGATTTTTTGATATTATATAGTGAAAATTAAATATTAAAAGAGGTAAAAATATGGGAAAAACCATTGCTCAGAAAATTTTTGAAAGTCATTTGGTAGATTCTCCATTTCCAAATACTTATGTATTAAAATTGGATAGAGTATTCTGTCATGAAATTACTACTCCAATTGCTATTAATGATCTTGTTGAGAGAAACAAGGATCGTGTTTATGACTGTACTAAAATCAAAGCTGTAATTGATCACGTAACTCCAGCTAAAGACAGTAAGACTGCAGAACAGGGAAAAATTCTTCGTGACTGGGCACATCGTCAGGGAATTAAAGATTTCTTTGATATTGGTGCTAACGGTGTATGTCACGCTATTTTTCCAGAAAAAGGCTTTGTTCGTCCAGGCTTTACTGTAATCATGGGAGACAGTCATACTTGTACTCATGGTGCATTTGGTGCATTTGCTGCTGGTGTTGGTACAACAGACCTGGAAGTTGGTATTCTTAAAGGTGTATGTTCATTCCGTGAACCAAAAACTATTAAATTTGTTTTGAATGGTACATTGAAAGCTGGTGTTTATGCAAAAGATGTTATTCTTCATCTTATTCAGAAAATCGGTGTAAATGGTGCTACAAACTGTGTTGTTGAATTTACAGGACCTGTTGTAGATAATTTTGATATGGAATCTCGTATGACACTCTGTAACATGGCTGTAGAAGCTGGTGGTACATCGGGTATCTGTTATCCAGATGCAAAAACTGTTGAATATCTTTGGGAATTCATTAAAGACGAATATAAAACTAAAGAAGATGCAATTGCTGATTATTCAAAATGGCGTTCAGATGATGATGCTGATTTTGAAAAAGTAATTACTCTTGATCTTTCTGATTTGGAACCAGTTTGTACATTCGGATATAAACCAGACCAGGTAAAGAAAGTTTCTGAAATGGAAGGAACAAAAGTAAATCAGGTTTACATTGGTTCTTGTACAAATGGACGTATTTCTGACCTTAGAATTGCAGCTGAAGTTCTTAAAGGACATCATCTTGCAGAAGGTGTTCGTGGTATTGTTTCCCCTGCTACACCAAAAATTTACAAAATGGCTGTTGCAGAAGGCATTATCGATATTTTCCTTGATGCTGGATTCTGTGTAACTAACCCTACTTGTGGTGCTTGTCTTGGTATGAGTAACGGTGTAATTGCTGAAGGTGAAGTTTGTGCATCAACAACAAACCGTAACTTCAATGGACGTATGGGTAAAGGTGGTATGGTTCACTTGATGAGTCCTGCAACTGCTGCTGCAACTGCAATTAAAGGTACAATTTGTAATTCTTCACTTTATAAGTAAACATTATTACACTTTTATAAAAAATAATGTTATATTTATAGTATAGAAAAGTTGTTTTTTTATAAAACATTAGGAGATAAAAATGAAACAATTTGGCGGATCGGTTCTATTTTTGGATCGTTCAGATATTAATACTGACGAAATCATTCCAGCAAAATATTTAACAGAAATTTCAAAACAGGCCCTTAAACCTTACCTTTTGGAAGATTTGAAGCTTGATGGATTTAATCCAAAAACTGATGTAGCTGGAAATAAGGTTATTATTACAAGAGAAAACTTTGGTTGTGGTTCATCTCGTGAACATGCACCTTGGGCTCTCGAAGTAAACGGCATCTATGTAGTTGTAGCAACAAACTTCGCACGTATTTTCCGTCAGAATATGTTCAACTGTGGACTTTTGGCAATTGAAATGGACAAGAAATCCATTGCTGATATGTTCCACACATTTGCTGATAAAGATACAGAATGTAAAATCGTTATTAATGATGATGGAACTGCAAAAGTAAAACTCATTGCAGGTTCACTTTCAAAGAGCTATCCTTTCAATCTTGGTGAATTTGAAAAAGCACTTGTAGAAAATGAAGGCTGGGTTGGCTACGCTGAAAGCAAATATTAATAAAAAAATTTTGTAACATAAAAAAAAGTGGTACACCGATGACTGACATTAGTGTACCACTTTTTGTTTTAAATTTGGAAGCCTTTAGAATTTCAAAAATCTGCTGGCTACATTTTGTAATTATCTAAAATTTATTTAACAGCTTCAAAGATAATGTCTGCTACGAATATAACAGCAAGTATCCAAGTTGCAACTGGAATATCTTTAGATTTCTTACCTGCGCATTTAGCAATTACATAAGCAATCATACCAAATGCAATACCCTTAGAAATTGAGTAAGAGAATGGCATAACCATAATTGTAACGAATGCAGGAATTCCTTCTGTAGGATCTTTGAAATCAATATCTACAACCTGCTGCATCATAAGGAATCCAACAAAAATTAAAGCTGGAGCTGTAGCAGCACTAGGAATAAGAGCGAAAAGTGGTGTCATGAATAAAGCCAAGAGGAATAATACACCAGTTGTAACTGATGTAAGACCTGTACGACCACCTGCAGCAACACCGGAAGAAGATTCAACAAATGAAGTTACTGTTGAAGTACCAAGACAAGCACCAACTACTGTACCGATTGAGTCAGCCATAAGAGCCTGTTTAGCGTTAGGAATGTTTCCGTCTTTATCAACAAGGTTAGCCTGCTGAGTTACACCCATAAGAGTACCGATTGTATCAAACAAGTCTGTGAAAAGGAATGTAAACATGATTACAAGGAACTTAACAGAAAGAACGCTAGCCCATTCAAATTTACAGAACAATGGTGCTGCAGGAAGACTGAATGGTTTGAATCCTTCAGGAATTGAAGTTACTCCAAATGGAATACCAATGATTGTTGTAGCAATAATAGCAAGAAGAATTGCACCAGGAACCTTTAGAAGATAAAGAATAACTGTAATAATAAGGCCAATTATAGCAACTACAGCTGGTCTTGCAGCCATATTAAAGTTTACGAATCCAATGATTGTACCAGTTTCAGAAGAAACGATACCAGCATTTGCCAAACCAATAAGAGCAATGAAAAGACCGATACCAACAGCAACAGCTTTTTTCATTCCTGCAGGAATAGCAGTAATAATTTTTTCACGAATCCCAAAGATAGAAAGTACAATAAAAATAAGACCTTCTACTAATACTGCAGTAAGTGCAAGCTGCCATGAACAACCCATTCCGAAACATACTGTGTATGTAAAGAAAGCATTAAGACCCATTCCTGGAGCCAATGCAACTGGAAGGTTTGCCCATAAAGCCATTACCAAAGTAGCCACTGCAGATGCAATTGCTGTTGCAGTAAATACAGGACCAAATCCCATACCTGTTTCGCCAAGCATTCCTGGGTTTACAGCTAAAATATAAGCCATAGCAAGGAATGTTGTGATACCACCAACAATTTCTTTAGAAACTGTTGTGCCACGTTCTTTTAATTTAAAGAACTTTTCCATATTTTATCCTCCAAAAAAAAATAACAAATTAAAGCATAATAAGTACTTTATCATGACAAGCTTTTATACATTCTCCACATTTTGTACATTTTGTGTAGTCCACAGCAGGAATACCGCTTGAAACATCAATGGCCTGTGCAGGACACTTCTTTGCACAAATTCCACACTTAAAACAGCCAACAGAACAATCTTTCTTAATCTGAGGTTTGTTGTCAGAATGATTAGAACATTTTGCAACTGGTCCAGTTGTATCTGCGTCAATTACTTTAAACAAATGCTTAGGACATGCTTTTGCACATTTTCCACATCCAACACATTTAGATTTATCAACAACAGGAAGTCCATTTTCTCCCATTGAAAGAGCACCAAAAGGACATACATTCACACAATCACCAAGTCCGATACAGCCGAAGGTACACTTTTTTGTACCATTCATAACAAGCTGGGCACCTTTACATGTCTGTACTCCGTGGTAAACACCCTTATCCAAAGCACATTCTTTTGTACCATTACAAGCCAGGAATGCAATCTGAGGTTTTACTTCTACACCTGCAGCACCAAGAATTTCGGAAATCTTTGTGGCACATGCAGCACCACCAGCAACACATCCATTAGTTGGAGCTTCACCTTTTACAACTGCTCCTGCAAATGCATCACAACCGGCAAGCCCACAACCACCACAGTTTGCACCAGAAAGTGCTTCCCTAACCTTTTCTACTTTTGGATCAGTATCAACGTGGAAAATTTTCTTAAACAATCCAAGTAAAACACCCAGAACAAAAGCAATTACTAAAGCACAAATAATTGTATAAATAATTGTATTCATGTTTTCCTCCAGATTATTTAATAAGCCCCTTGAATCCAAGGAACGCAAGGCTTAACAGTGAAGCTGCAATGAACAAAATTGGAGTACCTTTAAAACTCTGAGGAATTTTTGCAATTTTGATTCTGCTGCGTACACCACTCATAATTACCATACTGATAACAAAACCGATTGCACTACCAAATGCATATACAAGACTCTGTCCGTATGTATAGCTCTTACTGATACAGTTGATTGTAATACCAAGAACAGCACAGTTTGTTGTAATCAAAGCAAGGTAAACACCCATAGCACTGTATAAGCCTGGAACACATTTCTTCAGAAAGAATTCAACTAACTGAACTAGAGAAGCAATTACAAGAATGAAGAAAAGAGTCTGCAGGAATTCCAGTCCAAGAGGAATCATTACAAAATTATACAAGGGCCATGTTACAGCAGTAGCAAGCATAATTACGAATGTTGTTGCAAGTCCCATACCAGTAGCCTTTTCTGTATCATTAGTCATACCGATAAATGGACATATAGCCAGATACTGGATGAAAACTACATTATCAATAATTGATGACTGGATAAAAATCTTAAGTGTTTCAATTAAAACGTTCATTATTCAGCCTCCCTTTTTGAAGCTTTACAAAACTGTACCAAAGCACCAATGATACCAAATACAAGGAATCCACCAGGAGCACTGTTGAACAACCCGATTGTATATTCTTCTGGAATAATCTGAACTTTAAGAGCAGTACCAGCAAGCAATGTACCTGCACCAAGAAGTTCACGAACAAGGGAAATAGCAACCATTACGATTGTGTATCCTACCCCCATTCCAAGAGCATCAAGAGCTGCATCTCCAATTGAATTTTTAGATGCGAATGCTTCAACACGTCCCATAATAATACAGTTTACAACTATCAGTGGCAGGAATACTCCAAGTGCCGCATAAAGGGCTGGAACATAAGCCTGTAAAACCAGCTGAACAATTGTTGTAAAGGCAGCAATAATGATGATGAAAACAGGAAGTCTTATAGCAGAAGGAATCAATTTTTTGAAAATACTGATTACAATTTCACTCATAAGAAGTACAAAAGTCATACTTAATCCCATACCGAAGCCATTGAATATACTTGTAGTAACACCCAATGAAGAACAAAGTCCAATATTTAATACAAGTAAAGGATTTTCTACCAGGAATCCTTTTGTAAATGTTTTTAATTTACTACTCATTGATGCCCTCCAATACCTTAAGAAGACAAGAAGTTCCTTCTGTCATTAAATCACCAATTGCATTACTTGTGATTGTAGCACCTGTAATAGCATCAAAGTTATCGTTAATTTTGAAACCGTTCTTAGCATCTTTTCCAGCAAACTGGTCATAGAAGGTAACTCCACTTGGTAATTTAAATGTTGGATCATTTGCCTTTAAACCAAATCCAGGAGAGTCTGAAAGTTCAAGAATTCTCATACCAGAAACTGTGCCAGATTTATCAATACCAACAATAAGCTTTCCTTTATCGTAAGTAGGACCTGCAACCTGAACAACTGCTCCGATTACACTTCCAGCTTTTTTTGCAAGGTAGAAATCAGAAACTGTAATTGTTGAGTTAGAACTTGCAGGAGCATTTGAAACAGTTACAAAATCATCTGCTTCTACAAAAACTTCTGACATAGCTTTTGCTGCAGCACCCATCTGATTTTTCTGAATCTGTGGAGCTGTAATATTGTTTACAACAGCAAGAACAGCACATGATGCAACTGCATAACATACAAGTGTAAGGCCCAGCTTAATCATTTCGCCAATGCCCAAATTTTTCTTACTCATTTGAGCCTCCTTCTCGTACTTTTGCTGTACTTAAATCAAATTCCATATTGATTTTGGCCATATTGGCACGCTTGTTACCTTTTTTTCCATATCCGTACATTCTTGGTGTAAGGTTGTTCAAGAATGATGCAACAGAGTTCATAATCAGGATACTGAACATAACACCCTCTGGATAACCGCCGAATCTGCGGATTAAGAAGGTAATAAGACCTGCTCCTGCACCAAAAACAAGTCGTCCAGGTTTTGTAACAGGGGCTGTAGCATAATCTGTAATCATAAAACAAGCACCAAATGCCAATCCACCAGTAAGAAGATTTACAAGAATCTCATTACCAGCACCAGCTAAAGAACCTGTTCCAATCAATCCAGAAATAAATGAACATACAACTACTGTTCCTACCATTCCAGCAGGAGCACGCCAGTCAATAATGTGTGTAGCAAGAAGGAATAAGAATGAAAGACAAATCAATAGAATTGAAGTTTCTCCTATACAACCTGCTCTGTTTCCTAAAAAGCACTGAAGGTAGTCAACAGTATCTACAGCTCCAGATTTTAGCTGGCCTAATACGGTGGCAGAAGAAACTGCATCTGGAGTAAATGGTTCAAGCCATTTTGCACCCATAACTGCAGGGAAACTAATAAAAAGTACTGCACGACCTGTAAGGGCCGGATTGAATACATTTGAACCAATTCCACCAAAAAGACCTTTTGCAATAATCATTGCAACTGCAGCACCAATAATAATCATCCAGAATGGAACAGATGGAGGAAAAACCAAAGCCATCATAATACCAGTTACAACTGCAGAAAGATTGGAAATTACAATCTTCTGTTTAGTAACCTTCTGGAAAACCCATTCAAAAAATACACAGGAAGCAACACTAACCAGAATTGTGATTAATGCAGGAAGTCCAAAGAAAATAACACCGGCAATACACTCAGGTAAAAGTGCAATAAGAACTGTCAGCATGATTTTCTGAGTTGTAAGCCCTTCAGTAAAGTGAGGACTTGATGAAAGATGAATTATATTATCGCTCATTATTTAGCCTCCTTTGCTTTAGCTTCAGCCATTTTCTGTCTCATAAGACCTTTTCCAAGGCGCACTCTCTGAACAATATTAACGTGAGCTGGACAAACAAATGCACAACATCCACACTCAATACAATCCATTAAACCAAAACGTTTAGCCTTATTAAGATTACCAGCTTTCAATTCACGAACAATAAGAACTGGATTCAATCTCATGGCACACATTTTTGAACATGCTCCACAAGAAATACACTGATCTTCTTCGCCAATATATGTTTCTTTTTCTGTAAGGAATGTTACACCGCTGGTTCCTTTTGCAACTGGGAAATTTGCTGAAGGCATAGCAAACCCCATCATAGGTCCACCGGAAATAATCTTTACAGTTTCATCTTTAACCTGAACTACATCAGGAATCAAGTCAGAAACAAGAGTTCCTACTGGAACACGAATATTGCAAGGTTTTTCAACACCAAGACCAGAAATTGTAAGAGAACGTTCAATAAGAGGCATTCCCAATCTGAAGGCATCCGAAATTGCACATACAGTTCCTACATTGCTGATAATTGTTCCTGCATCAGCTGGAAGTTTAGCAGATGGGATTTCAATTCCAAGACAAGAAGCAACAATAAATTTTTCAGAACCCTGAGGATATTTTGTTTTAACAACACAAACCGAAATATCATCACCATAGCCTTTAGCCTGAATAACTTCCATAAGTTTTGGTTTGATATATTCCTTATTTTCCTCAAGAGCAATAATTCCCTGTGCTCCAACAAGACGCAGAATAATTGCAGTACCATCAATAACCTTTTCAGTCTGTTCCTGCAAAGTTCTTTCATCACATGTAAGATAAGGTTCGCATTCAGCAGCATTTATCAAAACATAGTCAATTACTTTATCCTCTGGAGGATTAAGTTTTACGTGTGCTGGGAATGAAGCACCGCCCATACCAACAATACCGGCATCTTTAATACGTTTTAATGCGTCAGCTGGTTCGCAGGTAAAAGGATCTAAAGGTTCCATAAAAGCAGTACGATTTTCTTCGTCAGATTCAATAATAATACATGGAACTTCCATATTTCCTGTTACTAAACAATTCTGAATCTTTTTAACTTTACCTGAAACAGAAGAATGAACAGGACAATTCATAAATTTGTCACCGTTTGCAATAATCTGGCCTTTAGCAACCAAATCACCTACAGCAACACATGGAGTATTTGGGGCTCCACCCATTGTTACTGGAATTGTAACCATCTTGCTTGAAGGAAAAACCGGTGTTATAGGACACTGATTGCTAAGCTCCTTCATTTCAAGAGGATGAATTCCGCCTTTAAATGTATGCTTGCTCATTCTTATAGTATAACTCCAATATAGTAAAAAGTTAATAAACTTTTGTTGTACTATTTATAATCTCTTACCTACTTTATTGGATTGGATAAAAAAGATTATAATATATGTATGCGTAAATTTCTCTGTCTGTTGATTTTATTCTGTTCATTCCAGCTATATTCTGAACAATTTACAGTAAAATTTTATCTTTCAAATGAGGAAGTTTATGCCCACGATTTTGATTCAAATATAAGACTGCTGAATCTTTCTGATACTCTTTTTGGATTTAATGATGTTCTGAAAGATTATTACATAACCAAAATTGAAGGCTTTGAGCAGTTTAAAAATCTCAGAATCCTGGAAATCCGTGACTTCATGAATATTCTGGATTTTTCATTTTTAGATGATCTGCCAAATTTAACCGAATTATATATTGATTCCTCTCTTGTAGAAGACATAACTTTTTTAAGCAACCTGGAGAATCTTGAAATTATAGATTTGTTCATTTATGTTCGTGAAGAAAATGCTCAGAAATTTTTTCAGACAGAAATTGATTTATCTCAGCTTCTCTTTCTGGCAAGAATTAATTTTAAAGCCATGATTTTACCTGAAGATGGAGAGTCTGATATTCCCTTTAATTCAATCCCAAATTTTACAAATGTTCAGAATCAGCCACAGATTCATTTAGGACATAACGAAATTTCAACACTGAATGAACATCAGATTGATTTATTACGCCAATATTCCCAAATATTTTTGTACCCTAACCCAATTTTAAATAATGATGATGAAATGGACAAATTGAAGGGGTTGATGATTATTTTGAGGTAGATTTGTATAGAGCGGATGAATACAAAAAACTAAAATTGCGGTCAGCAATTTTAGTTTTTTGTGGCGGAGATTTATCGCAGCCGAAGAACCCGAGGCTTACGCGGCATTATACAAGTAAAACCTAAAAAATGTTCAAGAACATTTTTTTTAACGGTTTTTCTATTTTAGCCAGGTTCGACTCCCATTTACCAAGTAGTAAATTGATTTTAAAATAAAAAAAACCAACTAGTTCTTTACCAGTTGGTTTTAAGAGCGGATGAAGGGAGTCGAACCCTCGTCATCAGCTTGGAAGGCTGAGATAATAAGCCGTTATATGACATCCGCAAGTGATGTTTATAATATATAGATTTAAACAAATTGTGTCAACAACTAAACAACAATTTTTTAAATTTTTTTATTATTTTTTCACTTCATTTACATACTTATCAAGCTGAACATTTGCAACGTTTGTCTTTGAAATTACGCAAGGACCTGCAATACATCCACCTTCACAAGACATAACTTCAATAAGATTTCCGGTATTTGCATTTGGCTCAATTTTTCCAGAATTGATATCACCATACATTTTGAGCTTTTTCATACCATCCTTATTCAAGCCGTTAATAACATCCAGCTTCAAAATATCAGGATTTGAAAGACGACATCTTACGGCCTCTGCAACTCCACCAGTTCTGGCAAAATTTCTTGCTGTAGAACTTGGTCTTTCAGCTTTATCAAGAGCCTCTAGTTTTGTAATATCCAGTTCTTTAGCATCAAAGAATGCACTGATTTCTTCTGCAGTAATTTCATAATCAACAAGTTCGTCATCAAAACCTTCTCGTTTCTTTGCAAGACATGGACCAATAAAAACAGTAATACAATCAGGATCATTTTTCTTAGCTATTTCAGCAGTGTAATGCATAGGACTTCTGGTTTCAGAAACACATGGATCTAAATCTGGAACATGAATATGAACGGCACGAACATAAGCTGAACAACAGGATGTAGTCATCAGCTTATCTCCCCTAGCCATTCGTTCTTCAAATTCCTTTGCTTCTTTTTCTGCTGTAATATCAGCACCAACAGCAACTTCTATTGATTTTGTGAATCCCACATTTAATAAAGCCTGTTCAAACTGTCCTGCACTGGCTCTGAATTGTGAAGCAATGGCTGGTGCATAAAGTGCAACGACTTTTTTACCATTCATAATGTGTTTTATAACATCAACAAGCTGGCTTTTATCCATCATGGCACCAAATGGACATTCCTGCATACATTTTCCACAGTAAATACATTTATGGAAATCAATAACTTCATGACCATCAGCTCCTTTTGAAATGGCTCCAACAGGACATGCCGCTTCACAAGGTACTGTAATTTTGATGATTGCATGATAAGGACAGTTCTGTTCACAAAGCCCACAGTGAATACATTTGTTTGCATCAATGTGTGCATGATGAACTATATGAATAGCCTTTTTTGGACAATTGACCATACAAGGACGGGCAAAACATCCCTGACAGGCATTTGTAACCATGAAATTCTGTTTTACACAACCATTACATGCTTCGTGAAGGACAGTAATCATTGGCCATGTAGGTTTTTGACGTTCAAGTGCTTCCTTAGCATATTCATCCAGGTCATTCTGTTCGTTGTAATTTTCAACAGAAATCCCCATTCTTGCCAGAGTTCTCATTTTCAGTAATTCTCTGTCATGAAAAATACAGCAGCTTATTGGATTAGACCCTGCTGGTTTCATTTCACGTGGAATTTTATTAATTTCACGACTATCTAATACACCGGCAAGTTGAAGCTTTGCAATTCTTACTAAAAGTTCTTTTTTTACATTGGTTGCGTTATTATTGATATTCATACAATGAACATATCATATTTTTTATAAATTTCATATAAGGATTTATTGTATTTAGATATTAACAAAATCAAATAAAAGGATTATTATTAATCTGATTATTTATATTTAGGCAAAACCTATAATATGATTTATACGTGAATATATTTGTAAGGAGCAAAATATATGGCAAATAAGATTACAATTATTGGAGCTGGACAGGTTGGTTCAACAGTTGCATATGCTTTAACATTAAAACAGCTTGCATCTGAAATTGTTATTATTGATATCGTAAAAGATAAAGCTATGGGTGAAGCAATGGATATCCGTCAGGGTACTCCTTTTATTGGACCTGTAAATGTTCGTGATGGTGATTACGAGGATGCTAAAGGCTCTGATATTGTTATCTTCACATCTGGCGTTGGTCGTAAACCAGGACAGTCTCGCCTTGATTTGACACAGACAAACGTTGATATTGCTAAGTCTGTAATTCCAACAATTACAAAAGCTTGTCCAAATGCACTTTATGTAATCGTTGCAAATCCTGTTGATATTCTTACATATCAGTTCATTAAGACTTCTGGAATTCCAGCAAGCCGTATTTTCGGTACAGGTACTATGCTTGATACAGCTCGCTTCCGTGCTCGTATTGCAGAAACATACAGAGTTTGTCAGGAAAACGTACATGGTTATGTATTCGGTGAACATGGAGATTCATCATTCGTACCTTGGTCTTTGGCAAATATTGGTTCAATTCCTGTAGACTCATATGCAAAATCTTACACAGGTAAAGATGTTCTTCCTTCATTTGATAAAGCTGATGTAGAAGACTATATCCGTAAATCTGGTGGAATTATCATTGCTGCAAAGAAATGTACAAACTATGGTATTGGTGTAACAACTGCTACTTTGGTTGAAGCATTGAACTACTCAACAGACTCAGTTCTCACAATTTCTTCTATGCTTAATGGAGAATATGGTATTTCTGATGTTTGTCTTTCAATTCCTACAATCGTTGGTTGTAATGGTATTAAAGGTCATATTGCTGTACCACTTTTGGATTCAGAAGTTGAATCTCTTAAACATTCTGCTGAATGCTTGAAGGATGTTATTAAACAGATTAATTTCTAATTAAAACATTAGATTTGTACAAAAGGCAGTTGGAAAACTGCCTTTTTTTATTTATATTTATAATTATAAAATCAAAATTAAGGATGATTTACTATGGAATACAAAATTGAACATGACTCTATGGGTGAAGTTCGTGTACCAGCAGATAAATACTGGGGTGCTCAGACAGAACGCAGTCACGAAAACTTTGAAATTGGTGTTGGAATTGAAACAATGCCTCGTGAAATTACTAAAGCTTTTGGTTATCTTAAAAAGGCTGCTGCAATTGCAAACAATGCACTTAAACCAGAAAAAATGAC
>JAEDFX010000187.1 GCA_016297805.1 Treponema sp.
TACAGATGCCATGAAATCCTGGTTTAAGGTAGGCGATTATAAAATGATTGAGAACGAAGTTGGTGGCAGCGAAACTGTACGACCTGAAGATGTTGCTACCGAAATGAAAGCTTTGCTTGCTGATTATAACTCAAAATCCGAGATTACCTTTGATGATATTCTTGATTTTCATGTACGTTTTGAATCAATTCATCCATTCCAAGACGGCAATGGTCGTGTAGGTCGCTTGATTATGTTCAAGGAATGTCTTAAGCATAATATTGTTCCTTTTATCATTACAGAGGAATTAAAGATGTTTTATAACCGTGGAATAAAAGAATGGAAAAATGAGCGAGGTTATTTAAGAGAGACCTGCCTGACCGGCCAGGATGCAATGAAGGTTAGCTTAGATTATTTCGGAATTAAATATGAGTAATAATTAAAACTCGACATTTGTCCTAAGAAATTTATAGGATTAGAGTTACCCCAAAAAACAAAAATTTCCGGGGTAACTTTTTTTTGAAAATCAGAACTATGCTGCTACATTAACAGTTTTACTGACTGTTGATAGAACAGACTTTAATTGCTTTTCACCAGAGCAGTAACGGGTGCGGATTACGATTTTGTAATCGGCTTGTGCGATGCTGTCTGGAACATAAAATTCGAGTGTTTTTGGTTTGTTGCAGCTGATTGTTTCTTTTGCTACTTCAATCCATGCAGATTCATCTTTGCTCACATTGCCTTCAGAGTCCAGCGGTGCAAACCAGATTCCAGAATCTTCGCCCATTACTTTGAGTTTTATTCCGGTAATGCGCACGCCTTTTCCTTTTAACAGGTTTCGTTCCTCATTCTGATTAAAAGTATTGATGATTCTGTCAATTACAGGATTTGAATCTGTGATTATAACTTTATCAACTTTAAGACTGTCCAGCGCTTCCTGAGCACGGCTGCTTGGAGTAAAGTTTAGTTTGAATCCTGGAATACTCGAACCGCCTGGATTTTCGCCGCTTATGCTTCCTGCAACGCTGATGTACATTGTTCCAAGTCCAAGAACATCTACTGACTTTGCATTCTGCCATGACTTAATCATTTCGTCTCCCAGAAGATTTGCAACATGCTGAATCATGTAAGGGCTTACTCCTGGATTTTTTTCTGAGATTGATGCAATTAAGTTTTCAAGAGTTACTGTGTTTCTTGTTACACGTCCGATGAATGAATTCTCTTCTGCAGAGAACTGATTTTTGCGCAGAGTTACGCTTAAGATGCTGTCTGCATTTTTAAAATTAGAAGTTGCCATAACGGTCTATGCTCCTATAATAAATGCGGTGATTAAGCTTTGGTTTGTAAACTTACCAAAATATCGAAATCACCATTGAAAAAAATGATTTTGTCAAAGCCGAACCAACGGAACGGTGGAGACCAAAAACTTTGAATACAGAGCCTCATGATTTTTACAGCACTGTATCAAGAAAAAAAAGTCTTTGACAGAGAGCATAGATTTATAGTATAATTATTTAATCGATTTATGATTCTACTATAGAATCTATGCAAAGCTTCTGTTTAACGCCAATTAAACGGGAGCTTATTTTTTTGCCAGGTGGCCATCTAGCTAATCCTCCTTTGTAATTCAGAGTTGTTTTTTTGTGCCGTAATATGCGACACAAGTTTCTTCATAAAATTTTCTTTCAGAGTTTTATGATTCTGACAATAAAAGTGCGCAAGAGATAACTGGTCTTTGCCCATGAACGAGCTTAAATCCAAATCTCCTGCGCCTTTTGCCTGCAAAAGTTCTTCTTCACTGAACACAAGCAGAGAGGTAAGTAAATCTGCTATGTTTTCATGAATTTTTATAAAAACAGCTTTTGTAATCGGATCAATTTGTTCCGATTCTGGTATTCCTGTACTTAACTTAAAGTAGTTTATCAATCCCCAGTGAGAGATTTCATGCGCAATTGAATAAAGCGCACAGCGGTCTCCATTACGGGCTTTTTGGTAAACAGATTCCTTGATGCCAATCTCATGACAGTTTGAACGATGTTTGTAATATGCCTGAATACTGTCTTTGTAATACCAGTCCGCATCGGCAATAATATTGAACTCAAACTGTGCATCAGCCTGACAAAGTTTTTTTTCTGCAATGTTCAAGGCTGGAAAGTTTTGTGTAGAGTCGAGTTCAAAAAACTTTCTGAACTCAACAGCCATTTTCTTAAAATCCACAACCATCATTAAGATGACTGTTCCAATCATAGAAATCTGTTCTGCCATTTGAAATAAACCTCCATGTGTTACATAGGCGCAGCTTCCGATTTAATTTTTTGCAGACAATCCTTTATTTCTGCAAGCTGTTTTCTGTTCATTTGCGACAGGTCATGTGCAAACATAACAGCAGTATCTACATATTCAGGAAAAAGTTCTGCCTGAATACCCGAAAGGCCAATTTCGACCTTTTTCCTTGATTCTGCAACAAGACGTGCAAACTCAAGCTTTTGTTCCTCTGAAAGGCTGTATGCCTTATAAAGGTTTTCTTTCATATCTTCCGGTGCAGTTCTTTTATCATTTTCGATTGCCGAAAGATAAGCGGCAGAAAGACCAATCTTGTCTGCCATATCGCCCAAGCTCTCGTCGCTGTCAATGCGAATCTTTCTAAGAAACTTTGCGATGTCTGTAGCCATACTTTTACCACCGTTTTTACGGTCATTCCCGTAGGATATTGTTAATATGGCGGTTTGCTACTTCCGCCAACTCCTTCAACTTGTTTATATATTATTACAACTATTTTATTAAGTCAATACTAAAATAATAAAAATATTCACAAATTGTAAATAATAACAAATCTTTTGTGTATGTTACGACAGTTCTGCGGTCTGTAGTACGACAGTTTTAGTGTCAGTGGAACGACAGTTCTGCGGTCTGTGGAATGAGGGATTTACAGGTAGTGGTATGATGTAATCGAAAGATGTTTTCTTCCCCAGTTTGACACACCATTTTGCCAACATGGAAGGAATTAATAAAGCTTTTGACAAAATGTGATACTTTATCCCCTAAAAAATGTTAAAGTGTGCTATAATGTTCTATTATCATGAAAGTAGATTCCAGTAGACTTTGGACACGTCTTAAAGAAAAAGGAATTAAAA
>JAEDFX010000063.1 GCA_016297805.1 Treponema sp.
TACGCCGATGATACTGCTCTTTAGCGGGAAAGTAGGAAGCTGCCAGGCTTTTTTTATTTAAATAAAATCATTAAACTGAATTGAGAAATCCCGCTGAAGAGCAGTGCTGCTCTGTGCGGGAAAGTAGCACTATATTTTTTGGCTTCATCGAATATTGTGCGCTGCCAGGCTTTTTTTTGTTTAAATTATTTTTAATTCTTCTGAATTAAAAATAAATGTTGAGGTTACGTATGTTTGATGGAATTATTTTTGATGTTGATGGGACAATTTGGAATACAACTACTATTGTTGCTCATGCCTGGAATAAAGCTATTGAACAGTTATTTCCTGATCAATCTTATGTAACAGCAGAAATATTGCGGAAACAGTTTGGTAAGCCTATGAATGTTATAGCTGATAATCTTTTCCCATCTCTTTCTGTTTCTGAAAAAGAAAAATTGATGGAACAATGTTGTATAAATGAGCATGTTGAAATCGAAAAAAATGAAACAAATATTACTTATGACGGTGTTGTGGAAGGAATAAAATCTTTATCAGAAAAATATCCTTTGTTTATTGTAAGCAATTGCCAATCTGGCTACATTGAATTAGTAATGCGAAAAAATCAAATAGAAAGTTATATTTCTGATTTTGAATGTTACGGTGATACTGGAAAAGGTAAAGATGAAAATATAACTCTTCTTTTAAAAAGAAATCACCTTGAGAATCCTGTTTATGTTGGCGATACTCAAGGTGATTATGAAGCTTGTAAGAAAGCTGGTGTACCATTTATCTGGGCTTCTTATGGTTTTGGATACCCAGAAGATGATGCTTATTATAATAAAATTAAAACATTCAGTGATTTGTTAAAAATGTTATTGTAATTCTTTTTTATCAGTGAATGCTTTTTTCAATAATATTGGAACTAACATTGATGATACGATAATCAGCAGGATAACTGCTGTGAAGTATTTTGAGTCAATCAATCCTGTTGAAAGTCCTTTTGTTGCAACAATCAATGCAACTTCACCTCTTACCATCATACCCAATCCAATTTGATATGATTCTTTCCAGTTGAATCCAAGAATTTTTGAAATTCCTGAACATCCTATTATTTTTGAAATACATCCAACAATTACGAATGAAATTGCAAAAAGTAAAAGACTTGAATCTAAGCCGGAAAGGTTAGTTTTTAATCCAATACTTGCAAAGAAAATAGGACTAAATAACATGTATGCATTAATATCAATTTTTGATTCCATATAGGAAGCATCACTTAAACTGCATAAAACAATTCCAGCTATATATGCACCTGTAATATCTGCAATTCCAAAGAATTCTTCTGCACAGTATGCAAAAATAAAAGCTACACCAAGAGCGTAAATAGGTATACGTCTTGATCGTGGATGTCTTTTGTCATACCAACGGAATAGTCTGTATACTAAAAATCCTGCAATTATGGCACAAGCAAAAAATGCTATTGTTTTTAGTATGATTCCCAAGTATCCACCTTTACCTGAACTTACTCCTAAAACAATTGTGAGTACTATGATTCCAATAACATCATCAATAATAGCTGCACTGATAATAGTCTGACCTACGTCAGTTTTTATTTTTCCGAATTCTTTTAAAACTGCTACTGAGATACTTACTGATGTTGCTGTCAAAATTGTTCCCACAAAAACACATCTGAAGAAATTCTCTGTACCCCAACCATCAAATCCCCAGAAGCATAGAGCCATGATTGTACCCATAACAAGTGGAACAAAAACACCACAACAGGCTATTAATGTTGCTTTTACTCCGGATTTTACAAGGGATTTAAGATTAGTACTTAATCCTGCAGAGAACATAATTAAAATAACACCAATTTCAGACATATATGAAATGAACTGATTTGCTTCTGCGTAAATGATGTTTGGTTCTGTTCCACCAAAATTATGGAACCATGGGATAAATCTAAGGAGAAGACCAGCAATAATCATTCCAGCAACTTGTGGAATGCCCGCCTTTTTAGCAAGAACACCAAAGTATTTTGCAATAATGACAATTACTCCGACAGAAAGTAAAATCTGAAGAATAATTTCTGTATTAGGTAAAGTCAACGACATTTTTTAACCTCTGATATAAATTTTTGAAATGAATTATATATTTTTTTTTCAAACTTGTGTATATATCTATTTTTTTTTATAATCAACTTGTTAAGAGGGGTATAATAATTGAAAAAAATTGTAAAAATCTGTTTATTATCTATATTTATTACTTTAATTTCATCTTGTGCTACAAGTATTAATGTAAAGGTGTTAAGACCTGCAGAACTGGATTTAAATGGGGCAAAAACAATTTCTGTTCTTCCAATTAAACCATATGAATATTATGAATTAAGAGAAGATGCTACAGGAATAGATATTTTTGTTGGCGTTTTCTTCCAGATTTTTGATCGAGTTGGAACTGAAGAAAAAAAATGTATTGATAAACTTCAATATGAAATTGAAAGGGGGTTAATGGACTCTCCATATATTGACCTGGTCAGTTCTTCTGCTGTTTCTTCTGCTATAAAAAATGGTACATCGAATCCCGCTGATGTTTATTTAACAGGAGAAGTTGTAAATTTTGAAGTTTATGACGACCATATTGATAGAAGGGTAAAAGTAAAGGATGGAGATGGAGATAGAAAAGCAGAATATGAATATGTTCGTGAATATTCACGTAATGCAAAACTTTATTTACGTTATCAAATTGTAGACAGCTATTCTGGAAAAGTTATTTCATATAATCGTGTAGAAATGAGAAATTCTTCTGGATATTATTCTCACCCAAGTGATTTGCCTTCTGCATATAGTATGCTTGAATATGAATTGACAAGAGCAGCACGAAAGATTTTAAGAGAACTTCAACCTTATACAGTAACTAAATCTATTTCTTTATTAAAAGATAAGACTAAGAATGAAGATTTTAAATATGCTGATAAGCTTGCTAAAGATGGATACATAAAGGAAAGTTACGATGCCTTCTCATCTCTTTATAAAGCTACCGAAATGCTGGAAGCTGGATATAATGCTGCAAAATTAATGGAAGCAATGGGAAATCTTTCTGAGGCTGAAAAATTAATGGCAAATCTATATAAAAAATATCCTGTTTCTGAAGTAAAAACAGGACTTTATGATATTCAAAATGAAATAAATCAGGCAAAAAAACTTAAATCACAAACTGAAAGCTCTGATGTGCTTGATGTAGATTTTTAATCTGCATATTTAATCCAACTTTCGTATAAGTCTTCTGGGGATGTGCAAAGTTTTGTTGTGATTCCCAGAGACTCTGCTGCATTACAGTTTTCTATTTTGTCATCAGTGAAGAATGCATCTTTTGCATCATAACCTTCTGCTTCAAGAATTAATTTAAAGAAATTTGTATCAGGTTTTGCTGCACCAATTTTATTTGAAGCGTAGGTCTGATCAAAATAGGAGTAATCACCTCGTTCAAGGTGGTTTTCCCAGTGACTTTGAATCGTATTTGTTCCACATACAACTCTATGTTTTTTTCTTAATGCACTGATTAATTCTACAGTTCTAATATTTAATTGGGGATGAAAAAATAATCTGAATAAATCATGTTCAACAGTAGGAATATCCTGAAGATTTACTTCATTACTAAAGTGAATTGATGTATTTATTTTTAATATTCCATCTATAAGATTTCTCTGTAATTTTCCCACTCTGGAATTGAATTCTTGCCAGAAGTCTATTGTATCAATTTTCCCTGTTTCCAATTCATGCCAAATATCTCTGTTTGAGTGACGACAAACATCAAAAAACATTTCTTTAGACATATTTAATTTCTTATATATATAATCCATCTGAAAAGTGGAGGTAACAACTCCACCCATATCAAAAATAAACAGCATAGTTTAATTATAGTTTACTTTTTGGTATAATTCAAATTATGAGTAGTAATAATTTTCCTAGAGTATTCTTGAAAAATAAAGAAGAAAAAGAAATCCAGCAGGGATATCCCTGGGTATTTGATAATGAAATTTCACATATTAAGCATCGTCCTAATGAAAAATCTGAATGGAAGAATGAAAATCTTCCAGATTGTACTGTTCCTGATGGCTCAGCAGTTGAGGTTTATACAAAGGCTGGTGGTTTCTTAGGTACGGGTATTATAAACAGAAAGTCTAAAATAACTATTAGAATTATCAGTTCAGACCATGCAGATGTAGTTCTTGAAGATAGCAAAGCTTTCTGGGAGAAGAAAGTTGCTGCTGCCTATGATTTACGCCGTTCCTACTTCAGCGAATTGGATTCTTATCGTCTTATTTTTGGTGAAGCTGATTTAATTCCAGGCTTTATTTGTGAACGATTCTGTGATGAAGAAAACCGTATTTTCCTGGTTGTGCAGTTCCTGTCTCTTTCATGCGAAGTTTTCCGTGATGAAATTCTTGCTGCATTGAATAAAATCTGTGAGCCTGATGGTATTTATGAGCGTAGTGATTCTTCTGTTCGTGATAAGGAAGGATTGGAACAGATTTCAGGTTGGATTGGTGAAGAATTTGAAACAAAAATCACCATTATAGAGAATGGAATTAAGCTTGGTGTAGATTTTGCAAATGGACAGAAAACTGGTTACTTCCTTGATCAGAAATTCAACCGTGTTGCTGCAGCACAATTCTGCAAAGGAAAACGTGTTCTTGATACATTTACACATACTGGTGCATTTGGTCTGAATGCTGTAAAAAATGGTGCCAGTGATGTTATTTCAGTTGATATTTCTCCTGAAGCAGTCCATATGGTAAATCATAATATTAAAATCAATCATGCTGAAAAACAAATGAAGGCTGTATGTGCTGATGTTTTTGATTTGTTAAAGAAATACGAAGCTGATGGAGAAAAATTTGATGTAATTATCCTTGATCCTCCTGCATTTACAAAATCTGCCAAAATGATTGAAAAGGCTTATGGTGGATACAAGGAAATTAATTTAAGAGCTATGAGATTGCTAAAAGAGGGTGGTATTCTGGTAACATGTTCATGTTCATACTTTATGGAAAGCCACATGTTCTGTGATATGATTATGCATGCCGCTATGGATAGCCACAAACGCGTTCAGATTCTTGAAAAACGTGGTGCTGGCCCTGATCATCCTGTTCTTCTTGGCTATCCAAAATCGGAATATCTAAAATGTATAATCTGTAAGGTGCAATAAAAGGGCATTCAATGGCAAAATATAATTGTGTAATAGTATTAGGGCCTACTGCAGTAGGTAAGACTTCTATTGGTGTTGCAGTAGCTCACGGATTTAATGGAGAAATTATCTCTGCAGATTCTCGACAGACATACCGTCATCTTGATATTGGTTCTGGAAAAGATTTGAAGGAATATCAGGTAGATGGAATTCCAGTTCCTTATCATCTGATTGATATAATTGATTTGCCTGCAGAATATACTGTTTACAATTATCAGCAGGATTTTTATAAAGCTTTTAGGGATATTCAGACAAGAGGAAAGCTTCCTGTTGTTGTAGGCGGAACAGGGATGTATCTTGATTCAATTGTACGGGATTATCAGCTTGTAAATCTTCCGGACAATCCTGAATTCCATGCTCAACTTGAAGCAACTCCTTTAGAGGAATTGGCTGCTCGCCTTCTGAAACTTCAACCTGATTTGCATGTAATGGCTGATCTTCAGGAAAAGGCTCGAGTAATTAAGGCTTTGGAAATTATTGAGGCTAAAAAAGCTGGATATGATACAACCTCTGTAGACAGGCCGGAAATAAATCCTTTTATTATTGGAACAACTTTACCCCGTCCACAGATGTGGGAAAATATTCATAAAAGACTTGTAGAACGAATAGATGAAGGCATGCTGGATGAAGTTCAAGCTATTCATGATTCTGGAATAAGCTGGGAACGTCTTGAAAAACTTGGTTTGGAATATAGATATTGTTCTGAATTTTTACAGGGAAAATTTTCTAGCAAAGAGGAAATGACTGAAAAACTTTTTATTGCAATTAGACAATTTGCAAAAAGACAGGAAACCTGGTTCAGAATGATGGAAAAAAAAGGTGTTGTTATAAACTGGCTGAAACCTGGAACTAAAGAAGATAGAATAAAAGAAGCATCAGAATTAATAAAAAATAACTTATAAGATGCTGGAGTAATTTTAATACAAATTCCCCAGCTTCTTAAATGTTATTTATGCATTTACAGCCATTTTTACAGTTTCTGTAATTTCTGTAAGGTAACCTGTGCGGATACAGCTGTCAAAGAGTTCCTTTGAAATATAATCTGTTTTAACATCTTCGTAACCGTCCATATCACGAACGATTTTTACAACGAAACCATCTTCCATTTCACGAATGATTGTCATGTAGTCTGTGTTTTTTCCAATACTTTTAAGTG
The DNA here is from genome assembly GCA_016297805.1 of Treponema sp. Lineage (GTDB taxonomy): Bacteria > Spirochaetota > Spirochaetia > Treponematales > Treponemataceae > Treponema_D. Next base: position 6,380 of record JAEDFX010000063.1, read on the forward strand.
TGTATGTTTTCATTTTTTTGTTACTCCCGTTTAAGAAAAATGATAGTTTTTTAGTGATACTTAAAATTGCCACATTACTCTTATAATCGGTTATAATTGAAATAATGTTAGAAAAAAATGAAAAAAAATTGATTTTTGATGCACATTTTCACTTTTATAACTGTAAAAAACTAGGAATTTTTGAATTTCCAGCTGATTTTACAGGTACTTGGGCAGGTATTTCCTGTGCCCATAGTAAAGAAGAATGGGAATTGCAAAAAACAGCTCCTTCTTCGGTTATTCAAGCATATGGTTTACATCCACAGAATGCTTCTATTGAAAATGTAGCAGAATCTACGGATTTTTTGGAATTATTGATTCGTAATAAGCAGATTTCAGCTATTGGTGAAGCAGGTTTTGATTTCTTTACTGATGAATATAAAAACTTCAGAAAAAAACAAGAAGAAATCTGGAATATTCAGCTGGAGCTTGCGGTTAAGAATAATCTTCCCCTAATAATCCATTGTAGAAAGGCTAACGAAAAACTTTTTGAATATTCTAAAACTCTTTCTAAATTGCCAGAAGTATTATTTCATTCATTTATGGGGACTGCAGAAGAAGGTGAATCTTTACTTAAACGTGGAATAAATGGATATTTCAGCTTTGGAAAGCAGGTTTTTAATAATAATATAAAAGTAATTAATTGTGTAAAAAAATTTCCAGAAAATCGCGTTTTAGGTGAAACAGATGCTCCTTTTCAATATTTAAAAGGAGAGGAATATACAAAACCTTGTGAGATAAAAAAAATTCTGGAGGAAATTGAGAAACTGAGAAAAGAAATTTAATACTTCTTTTCAATAGACAGTATTTTCATTATATTTAAATCATGGAAAATAACAAATCTTTTAGTGCATATAAATTAAAATGCTACATTAATCTTTCTGCTGCTATACTGTTTTCAATATTATCTATTAGTTTTCATGCAGATATTACAATCCTTGGATTCATAATTGCTGTTGCTTATACTGCAGTTACCGTATTCTTTTCTTTAAAAATGATTTTAAAAACTGATGGAACACACATAATGAAGGTTATTAAATTTACTGAATATCTTCCTTATGTTCTGTTTATCTGTTTTATTTTAAGAAGGGCAGGTGTTTCTGGTACTTCTTTTGCCTATGATTTAATTACTGTTATTTTATGGTTTATTATTTTTGTTTTGTCATATCTTACTACAAGATGTCTTTATCCTAAAAAAAATGAAAAAATAATACAGGGTTGGTCTGTTGCTCCTAAAGAGACTAAATATAAAGGTATTGGAAAAGTTATATTTGAACTAGTTGATTGGATTGATGCGTTCTGCTGGTCTATTTTTACAGTTTTAATTTTCCAGATTTTTGTAATGCAGTTATATGAAATCCCTTCTGAATCTATGGTTCCAACATTTCTTGTTAAAGACCGTGTTTTTGTAAGTAAAATAGACTGTGGTCCTAAGTTTCCTTTAACTGATGTTGGTTTACCAGATTTTAGAAAGTATAAACGAGGCGATACTATTGTTTTAAGAAATCCTCATTATGGTTTTGACAGAAAGTCTGAGGTTAAGACTGTATCTTCTCAGTTAATTTATATGCTTTCCTTAATGACTATAAATCTTAATAAAGATGAAAATGGTGAAATGAAAGCTGATCCTCTTGTAAAACGAATTACAGGATTGCCGGGGGAACAACTGGTAATGCAGGATGGTACTTTATATGTTAGAACGAAAGATAGTGATGAATTTGTTCCGTCTGCTATTGATGCAAAGTATGCAACCTGGAATTTAAATGCTGTACATCCAAAACTGAAGAATAAAATTCAACATTATCCTCTTTCTTCTTCAGATTATCAGAAAATGCTTGATTTTGAAGAAGAAAGAAGAAACTTTGATTTGAACGTGGCTGAATATAATGCTAATGAAATTGTAAGACAGTTTAATCAGTTGGCTTATAAAGAAAACCTTAATGGTACTTTTACTGCTCCTGATTTACTGGAATTCAACTTATTTAGAAATATTCAGAAGATAACTGTAAATATGATGAGTCAGAATGGTGGTGCTGCCTGGTTTGAAAAATTTATGACATCATGGATTCCATCTAAAAATAACGCACGGGATTATTATTCTGAATCTAACTATAAATTAAATGTCATGACAAAAATTACTTTTGGAAAAATTGTTGTCAGATATGCCCAGTTCTTGTCATCAGGAATCAGTGCAACAACCTGGACTAATGATGCTGAATTACAGGAATATTATTCTATGGCAGAGGATTTGAATTGGTATATACAGAACCTTCTGGATCAAAGAAATATGCCATTATTTCCGGCAAATGACAGTAATGGTAATCCACAATATATTCCTAAAGATTGTTATTTTATGATGGGAGATAACCGTTTTAATTCTTTAGATTTACGACATTCTTATGACTATAAGCCTAGTGCGTTGGCTTTTGAGGATCCTGTTTCTGTTAAATACGATTCTATAATGGAACCTCAGTATATCAATAAAAAATATATTATAGGTAAACCTGCATTCAGATTCTGGCCTGCAGGAAGAATGGGAAAAGTATAATAATAAATACCTGATATAAATAAAAAGGCCGTACACAAAGTATTGAATATCAATATTTTGTGTACGGCCTTTTTTATAGAGTAATCAAATAAAGACTATCTACCACAACATTGTTTATATTTTTTTCCACTTCCACAAGGACAAGGATCGTTTCTTCCAACCTTTGGCATTGTTCTCCTTACTGTAACATTGTCTCCTTGTGAACGTTTATTTGTTGCACTGGCAGCTGCCTGACGTCTTGCCATATCACCATTGAAGTTTGATTGTGCAGACTGCTGAGCCTGGGCTTGTGCCTGAGATGCGGCAAATGATTCTGCCTCATTATGCTGAGCATTCATCTGATTAATTTGCTGCTGCTGGGCTTCCAACTGTCTTCTTCTTGCTTCGGCAGCCTCTGGAGAAAGCTGAATTCTTACCTTGAATACGCGGGACATTACTGAATCACGGATTGTTGTAAGCATTTCATCGAAAATATTGAAACCATCAATCTTATATTCAGTAAGAGGGTTCTTAGAACCGTAAGAACGGAGATGTACAGCTTCACGCAATCCTTCCAGTGTTTCCAGCTGATCAAGCCATTTTCTGTCTATAATCTGAACGTACTGGTAGCGGATAAACATATTGAGGTTTTCTTTTCCAGCAAGAGTTTCCTTTTCAGTAATATCGTTTTGTAGAGCTGCAAGAAGGGCATCTTTGCTAACATTATCAGGAGGAAGCTGCATACCAAATTTTTCTCTTATGCTTTCATTAAGTTCGTTTAATGGAGCGTTTGAATTTTTATTATGTTTTACAGCATCTTCGTAAACAGCAAAGAGTTCTTCAACTTCTTCTTTTGCGTTATTCATAACGCGAGTTGAAAGATTATCATCGCCAAGAATTTCATCTCGATTATTGTAGATTACAGTTCTCTGTTCATTTAATACATCATCATAGTCCAGCAAATGCTTACGGATTTCAAAGTTTCTGTCTTCTACTTTCTGCTGTGCTTTTTCAATACCTTTATTTAACCATGGGTGGTCAATTGGCTCTCCTGGCTGCATACCAATACGAGTCATCATTACCTTCATGCGTTCACCACCGAACAAACGCATTAAATCATCATCCATAGAAATGAAGAACTTTGAACGTCCTGGGTCACCCTGACGACCTGAACGACCACGGAGCTGATTATCAATACGGCGTGATTCATGACGTTCTGTACCGATAACATACAAACCACCAAGAGCACGAACTTCTTCATAGTCCTTTTTCCAGTTTTCTTTTTCAATTGCCAGAGCTTCTTTGAACTGTTCATCACTGGCTTCTGTTCCGACACGTTTTCTTGCACGGAATTCTGGAGAACCACCAAGCTTAATATCAGTACCACGACCGGCCATATTTGTTGCAATTGTTACGGCACCTTTTGCACCGGCTTCTGCAATAATCAAAGCTTCCCGGGCATGGTTTTTAGCATTCAAAACTTCATGACGAATACCTTTTCTTGTAAGCAGAGCAGAAAGATGTTCAGATTTTTCTACAGAAACTGTACCAACAAGAACTGGCTGACCTTTTGCATGGGCTTCTTTGATTTCATTTGCGATAGCTTCCCATTTATCAGCTTCGTTCAAATATACTTCATCATTTTCATCAATACGGGCAACTGGAAGGTTTGTTGGAATGGCAACTACTTCAAGCCCATAAATTTTGCTGAATTCAACTGCTTCTGTTGCGGCTGTACCAGTCATACCGGAAAGCTTGTTGTACATACGGAAGAAGTTCTGGAATGTAACAGTAGCCATTGTGCGGTTGCGCTGAGCAATACGGATATGTTCCTTTGCTTCAATAGCCTGATGCAAACCGTCAGAATAACGGCGTCCTTCAAGAACACGACCTGTAAATTCATCAATAATTTCAACTTTTCCATCACGAACAAGATAATCTACATCATTATGGAAAAGAAGATGAGCTCTTAAAGCCTGTGTAAAGTAGTGTGTATATTCAAAGTTTTCTTCATCTTCAAGGGAACCGGTAATAAGATTGTGCTGATGAAGAATATCATTGATGTGGAGCATACCTTTATCTGTGAAAGAAACCTTCTTTGATTTTTCATCAATTGTAAAGTCTCCTTCAATCTTTGCTCTTTCTTCTGGAGTCATCATTGTTTCGTCAGGATATTCTCCAGTTTTTTCGTCCTTGGCAACTTCTTTAAGCTCACCAACGTATTTATCAACTTCATGATATTTATAAGTATCATCTTCGCCGGCACCAGAAATGATAAGTGGAGTTCTGGCTTCATCAATTAATACAGAGTCAACTTCATCTACAATACAGAAATTGAATCCTCGCTGAACTTTGTCATTAAGGGATATTTTCATATTGTCACGAAGATAGTCAAATCCGAATTCATTGTTTGTACCGTAAGTAATATCGCAGGCATAAGAAGCTTTTCTGGTTTCATTATCCATGTTGGAAAGGATTGAACCAACTGTAACACCAAGATATGTAAATACTGGACGCATTGTGTTTGCATCACGCTCAGCAAGGTAATCATTTACTGTAACAACATGAACACCTTTTCCAGTAAGTGAGTTCAAATATGAAGGGGCTACGGCTACAAGAGTTTTACCTTCACCAGTCTTCATTTCTGTAATACGACCCTGATGCAGGTTGATGGAACCCATAATCTGTACATCATAAGCCCGTTCTCCTCGAACACGGAATGCAGCTTCACGACACAAAGCAAATGCTTCTGGAAGAATATCATCTAAAGTCTTGCCGTTAGCAAGCTCTTCTTTAAATCTTTTTGTCTGTTCTGGGAATTCTTCAGGTTTTAAGGATTTAGCCCATTCTTCTTTTGCATTAACTGCTGCCAGAATTGGCATAAGGGCTTTTACGTCACGATCATTTTTTGTACCGAAAATTGCGGTAAGTACTTTATCAACAAACATTATTATATCCTTGAAATTATTATTCTAAGTGTATTAATTATAACGAGTTTATATAGAATTTACTATATTATTTGTATTACCGGCAAGAAAAAAAACGCAGGTAATCTTTTCACTAAGGGGATTTCATTTTATAATGAACTGGTATGAAAAAGATTTTTGCAGCTTCTCTTGTGATTTTTGCCACAAGTTTATTTACATCCTGTCTCAGAAATGAAACTGTTCAGTCAATAAGTGAAACCGAGCTTTTTACTATTCCATATGGTAAGTTTGAAGAACAGATCAGTGTTTCTGATTTGAACAATGTAGGTGATGTACGTTTTGGTATTTCAATGCGAGATGGATTTTTCTACATCATAAATGGTGAATCTAAAAAAATTATGGAACTAAATTCCTATGGGGATTTACTTACACTTTTCTATAATGAGGATTCAGAAACTGCAGCTTTGTTAAGTAAATCCCAGAGAGCTGCAGGCAGTATTCATCATGACGTGTCATACCCTTTTGATTATCCTGGAATGCTGGCAGTAGATTCAAATAAAAATATTTATACTGTATGTTCAATTCCAAGAGACCGCCAGGAGCAAAGTGAAGACGGTACAATGTTATACAGTCAGACAGTGCTTCGTTTTGCTCGTGATGGTTCTTCAGTTGAGTATATTGGTCAGCAGGGACCTGGCGGTACGCCTTTTCCTTTTATAAAAAATATATATACCACATCAAAAGATGAACTGGTTGTGGTTGGTATTTCCACAGAGGGAACTATTGTATATTGGTTTACAAAAGAAGGCTTCTTAAAATATATGGTTCCAGTTACTACAAAAGATGCTCCCTCAATAAAAGGAATAGATGATAATTCTCAGGTTTATCTTACAATCGAAAATGTAATTCCAGATCCGAACAACTATAAGCTTTATGTACAGATTAACTATTATTCAACATTCTTTGATGAAGAATCAAAGGTTCAGTCCGGAGTAAACTATATTCAGACTTCACTTTGTCCATTAAATATTGAAACCGGAGTTTATGAAGCACCTATAACTATTCCTCCTTATGAAGAATCTGTAGTTTCAGATTACAGCCGTCTTACTTATAGAATTCCTTATGATTTTCTTGGAATTACAAAAAATGGCTGGAAATTTTTCATAGTAAAAACTGCAGATGGATTTAATATAGAAATGATACAGTCAGATACTCAGAGAATTCTGCGACGCCAGTTTAAAGTAGATCATAATAACATGCTTTATGACACAATGGTGCTTTCTCAGGATGGTATTATTACAGCTTTGTACCTTGAAAAGGAAAGTGCCCGGGTAGTATGGTATAGAACGGACAATTTGATTGATGCTATTTTGAAGAATTAGCCTATGTTTGAAGATGTGGAAGAAATTAGACCTGATGATCCTAATGATCGTGAATTGCATTTTTACTACAATCGGGCGGAACGTATAGCAAAAGCTCCTCCTCAGGTTCAGGAATATTATAATGGAGGCATGAGACCTGTTCGTGGTTTCAGAGCCTTATTTTATAAACAGAATAAATGGGTTTTTATTTCTTTAATTTTATTTGTAGGCGCTGCCTGGGCATATTCTGGTTTTAACAGTACAAGAGCTTTTACCTCTGTTGATGGGATTAATTTTGAGCTTACAGCTTTTTCCTATGAAGAACAGATTTTTACATCAATTTCTATGAAGGCGGGAAAAAAACATACTGATAATAATCCAGTGAACGTGCAGGCTGAATTCTTTCTGATAGATCCTAATAATCAGGTAACAGAAAAGCAATTAAAGTCCTTAGTTTATTCTGATGGTGAACAATATATTCGTGCAAAGTTTACAGATTTTGATATAATTCGTGTTGATGTTATTTTAAATGTTGGAGAGCAGGAAAAAGAACTTTCTGTTCAAGTAAAGAGGTAG
>JAEDFX010000188.1 GCA_016297805.1 Treponema sp.
CATTTATCGCAACAGTTGCTTTTGCCCAAGTTGGCCCAGATGCTGCAAAGGAAGACATTTGGAAGATGGACTGAGTTTATGAATAACGATGAAGCAGTTGCTACGGCAAGTCTGGACAGACTTCTGCACCACTGCCATATTGTAAGCCTGCAGGCGGATTCTTACAGAATGAAGGACCGCATGAAGGTCGGAGCCGTCGGCTTCGATTAATATATTTTTTTGCCTGAAAGCGGAAATTTTAAACCGGCAAATTTAGGAAGTTTTTAGTCGGCATTGACAAATAATATAAGGAACTATATATGAACAATAAACGAATAGACTCTGTCGACATTTTTAAAGCAATAGGCATACTCTTGATGATTATGGGACATATCGGATTTGGTGGTTTCTTCTCAAAATGGATACATGCATTCCATATGCCAATGTTTTTTATTATTTCTGGATTTTTCATTTCTTCTTATTCCCCAAATTTCTTAAATAAAAAAATTCTGGGTTTAATAGTTCCATATTTTTTTATTGGCTTATTTCATATCGTAATCTTTGTTTTTATAACTAAAAGTTTTTCAAACCGTTGTATTTATACATTTCTATGGGAATGCACAGATAACATCCCTATAGCAGGAGCACTTTGGTTTTTGCCGTCGCTGTTTTTAGCGGAACTAATATATTCTCTAATCATAAAAAATATTCCCTCGATAAATATTCAAAATATAACCATAGGTATAATATCAATTACAGGAATGGCTTTACCATTATTTCTTTCAATAAGATTACCTTGGGCCTTAGATGTCGCTCTTTCTTGTACCGGATTTATTCATTTTGGCAAATACCTACAAGAACATAAAGAAAAACTTCTAAAACTAAACCCATATCTCTGTACAGTATTATTTCTTATCTTGACTATCACTATTAAATTAAATGGTGCTATTAATCTTAGACTTGGTCAATATTCTAATTGGCTATTATATTGGGTAAATGCAATAGGCATGACTGTTATCCTTTGGAATTTTTCCCAACAACTTGAAATATTTTTAACAAAATTTATACATAACGGTAGATTTTTTATACAAATTTTAATAAAAATTGGCAAAAACTCACTCTACTTTCTTTGCTTCAATCAGCTATGCATTCTTTTCACATCAAACTTATTTAATCATATTACAGTATATTCAAATAATAAACTTTTTATTCTATTAGCAAAACTAGGAATCCTTTTACTTGTGACATTTGAGTGCTATATCATTCATTACATTTTCACATTAACTCCTTGCAAAATATTTATTGGGAAAAATAAAAATTCACTAGTTTTTTTTAAAAATACTTTTACTATTTTCATTCTTTTTCTACTCTCTATTTCTAGTTATAAATTCATTAAAAACCAAAAATATAAAGAAAATTTGAAACTGGAAATTTCAAAAATTCATTTACCAGATGAATTTATTGCTGCAAAGTCAAGCAATAACAAATTAGATAGTTTAATCAATAATTCTCTGAATTATATTACAAATTATTTTTGGATTGAAAACCAAAACTTTGCTTTTCAATCAAGTTCAAAAATTCCAAACAAAATAGATTTACCGCCAATTTATAAAACCAAAATAGAAAAAAGCAAAAAGTCATTCATTAATTGGGAAAATACCAATTATTTATATATACCGCTTAAAGAAAACAGAAATGAAAATGCCATAAGACCTTGGAGTCATATAAGTTTTACAATGGCATCAGCTGATTTTTTTAAGTGTCTTAAAGTAAACGATAATGATTTCAGGCAAAAAACTTGCAAACTTATTTCATCACTAGCAAAAATTCATTGTTCAAATTACTTTTTAGGTTGGGGAGACGAGTGGCAAAGTGCAGAATGGGCTGAAAACATAGGATTTGGGGCTTGGCTGGAATGGGATAACCTAACATTAAGGGATAAAATAAATATTGCAAACATGATAATTCATGAAGCAGATCGTTTTATAAACTATAAAGTTCCATACTATAAAGATAAATCTGGGAAAACTCTTTTTAAAGGCGATACGAAAGGTGAGGAAAATGCATGGAATTCAAGAATTCTAGCCCTTGCTTATTGTATGTTCCCTGAACATGAGCATGCAAATTTATGGTATATAAAATTATTAGAACTATTATTATCATCCTCTGCTAGACCAACAGATGCAAACTCAACAAGAACAGTTGATGGTATTGTGCTAAATCAACTGTTAAATGGTTCTAACATAAACGAAGATGGAACAGTGACAAATCATGGTCTATATCACATTGACTATATGACAACAGTATATGAAGGTATGAGTGATTCAATATTTATATTTCTGTTAGCTGGAAAAAAAATACCAGCAGCAGCATTATTCAATCTGGACATAGTATATGACTGTCTTGTAAATAAAAATTTGGGAAATTTAGATTCCAAAAAAGAAGGTCATCATTTTTATGAACGAAATGAGAATGGAGAAATCTCTTCCGAATTAAACATGCCCGGAAAAAATGATTGGGGTGGAAAATGGTATGGAAATTGTTATCTTATTGACACCGAAGTGGAACTATTCAAACTAGATTCAACAATTTCTCCCAATTTAAAAGCTCACAAATGGGCAGAAACACATCTCTCAGCAGCCTTAAATATGCAAAACCGTGAAATAAACGGAAAAACAACAGGTCAATTCTTTAAGAAAGATGAAAACAATTTTATTTCAGGAGAAACATATATGATACATAGTTTTATGAAAGCATATATGCTTAGAAAACTGGCATTGCAAAATCCAGAATCCTTTATATTGCCTTCAAATTAAAAACTATAGTGTTATTAATTACAGCCTGATTAGCAATAATACAATCAGGCTGTAATACTTATATAATTCAATTATACCTAAGCTCCACAAATATCATCCCATCCTTCTCTTAATACTGTGCATACATAAATACAGGGTTTCCCGGAGCAAAGGAAACTGACAGAATAACAAGAATCAGCGGTATGTAATAAGCCAGCCAGCGGACAGCTATATTCTGGTGCTGGATCCTCAACTAGGATTGTTTACATATCTTCCAAACTCAAACCAAATGTTTGAATAAAA
>JAEDFX010000008.1 GCA_016297805.1 Treponema sp.
ACGCGAAGAATGCCTTGAAAAAGTCTGTAGAAATATATAATGCGGAGGCCCTGGGCATTAACTACAGGAGAATAAATAATCTGACTGGCAATATATGTTGCAAGTCCTAAAACACCACAAATATAAACACATATTGTTGTAAAATCTAAATGTTTAATAATACGAATGATTTTTTTCATTTTTTACACCTCTTTCTGTTCTTTATGTTTTTATTATATCAGGTCAAAGTGCCAAGGAATGGCATTGTGGGAAAAATATTTTAAAATATTTTAAAAAAAGGAAGGCAGGAACTGCAAACTACAGTCCCTGCCCGGATTGGAGTAATAAAACAAAACTTTGCAAAAACCGGGAGTGAGGAATCTCCAGGTTTTTGTTATATCATCTATTTTGTTGATTTCTTTTTCTTAGAAACAACATCAAAGATTACTGCTGCAAGGAGTACTAAACCTTTTACTGCACGCTGCCAGTTCATATCAATACCAAGAATTGACATACCGTTGTTTAATACACCCATGAATACGGCACCAATTACAGCACCTGTAACAGTACCTGTTCCACCATATGCTGAGGCACCACCAATGAAACATGAAGCGATAGCATCCATTTCATAGTTCTGACCAGCTGTAGGCTGTGCTGAGTTCAAACGAGCTACTGTTACCAAAGCTGCAACTGCCGAAATGAATCCCATGTTTGTATAGGCAAAGAACATTACATTGTTTGTGTTTACACCAGAAAGACGAGCAGCCTTTTCGTTACCACCAATTGCGTAGAGGTAGCGGCCTGGAACTGTATTCTGTGTGAAGTATCCGTAAGCTGCAATGATTACTGCAAGAAGAATCATTACTACAGGAAGACCACGGTCGCGAGCAAGGAACTGACCAATAATAAGAATTACCAGTGAAAGAACAGTCAATTTTGCAATGAAAGAACCTTTTGAAGAAACTGAATAGTTCTTCTTGATTTTGTTTCTACGGCTGAATACTTCAAGAGCGATGTATGCCAAAACACAGAGCAAAGTAATGATGATAGTAATCATGAATGTAGGCTTATCAACGATTTCACCTAAGAATTCCATTTCCGATTCGCCGTCTGAACCTTTAGGAAGGAAGCTTTCAAAAAGGTTCAAATATTTCTGTGGGAATGGAGCAATTGGTTTACCATCAAGAACGATAGTAGCAACTCCACGCCACAATAACATACCAGCCAAAGTTGTAATAAATGGAGGAATGTGAATATATGCAATGAAGAAACCATGGAAAGCACCAATCATTGTACCAATAAGAAGACATGCAAGAATTCCCAACCAGATTGGCCAACCCCAGTTTACAATAAATACACCTGCCAAAGCACCAACGAGAGCTACAACAGAACCAACAGACAAATCGATGTTACCACCAGTCAAGATACAACAAAGCATACCAGTTGCAAGAATAGCAACGTAAGCATTCTGACGAATGATGTTTGTAATGTTTGCAGGAGCAAACAAAGATCCATGATCACCGATTCTGATTAATACTTCAAATAAAAGCATAACACCAACGAGTACGAATACCATTGTGTTGCCTTTAGCTACTGATTTTAATGTGTTTATAGCACCATTAGATTTTTTATCTGCCATTTTTATCTCCTATAAGTTATCATTCTTTCCCGAGTTGATAATCTCAGTCATAATTTTTTCCTGAGTTGCTTCTTTTCCGTCCATTTCAGCAATCATTCTACCTTCGTTCATTACGTAAATGCGGTCGCACATACCTAGAAGTTCAGGCATTTCAGAAGAAATCATGATTACAGATTTTCCTTCAGCTACCATCTTATTGATAATACAGTAGATTTCGTACTTAGCACCAACGTCAATACCACGAGTTGGTTCATCAAGAATAAGAATATCTGGTTCAGCAAAAAGCCATTTACCAAGAAGAACCTTCTGCATGTTACCACCAGAAAGATTTCCTACGTCTTCCATTACAGTTGCACATTTGGTGTGCATATCTTTAGCCATCTGTTCTGAATAAATACGTTCTTTATCAAAATCAAGAACATAGTGATTAGAAACTTTATCCAGTTTTGCAGCTGTTGTATTTTTACAGATGGATTCTGTAAGAATAAGACCATTACCTTTGCGGTCCTCAGTTACATAAGCAAGCTTACTCTTAATGGCTGATTTTACAGTAGGGAAGAATACTTCCTTTCCGTTCATATATATATGTCCCTTAATGTTAGCACCGTAAGAACGACCAAAAATACTCATGGCTAATTCTGTACGTCCAGCACCCATAAGACCTGAAATTCCAAGTACTTCACCTTTGCGGAGATTAAAGTTGATATGATCACAAACTTTAATACCGTCAAAAATTGGATGGTCAACACACCAGTCCTTTACTTCAAAGAAAACTTCACCAATGTGAGGTTCACGTTTTGGGAAGCGGTCTGTAAGGCTACGTCCAACCATAGCTGAAATAATTGTATCTTCAGAGAAATTGTCAGTTTTTTTGTCCATAGTTGAAATAGATGTACCATCACGAATTACAGTAATCTTATCTGCAACATATGAAACTTCGTTTAATTTGTGGGTAATGATAATAGAAGTCATTCCCTGTTTTTTGAATTCAAGAAGCAAATCCAAAAGATGTTTAGCTTCTGTATCGTTTAAAGATGCTGTTGGTTCATCAAGAATAAGCAGTTTTACGTTCTTGCCTAAAGCTTTTGCAATTTCTACAAGCTGCTGTTTACCAACACCAATATCCTTAATTAAAGTTTTAGATGAGTCTTTTAGTCCTACCATTGATAAAAGCTCGTCTGCCTTATCATATGTTTCTGACCAGTTGATTTTTGATTTTGTTCCTCTTTCATTTCCAAGGAACATGTTTTCGCCAATTGATAAAAGTGGGACAAGGGCTAATTCCTGATGGATGATTACAATTCCCTTTGCTTCACTATCTCTGATGGTCTGAAATTGACAGATTTCTCCGTCATAGATGATGTCACCGGTGTATGTGCCGTATGGGTAGATACCACTCAGGACGTTCATCAAAGTTGATTTTCCGGCACCATTTTCACCACAGATAGCGTGGATTTCCCCTTCTTCAACAGTAAGATTAACGTTGTCGAGAGCTTTTACGCCAGGAAAAACCTTTGTAATATTTTTCATTTCCAATAATGTTTTAGCCATTGGAATCCCTCACATAGTTACATTAATAGATTGGATTTTATTTAGAAAGATGCGGTCCCTGAGCTTGACGAAAGCTGTTTCGACAGGCTCAGCAACCGTATTTTTGGTTTTGTAACCCCATTTGAGTTTTATAATCCAACTGGGGTTTTAACCGATTAGTTTTTTATTCAGTCTATTTCAACTGAGCTTCTGTGTAGTATCCAGAATCAACCAACAAAGCTTTGTAGTTGTTGATATCACCATATACTGGTTCACAGAGGTATGATGGAACAACTAATGCACCGTTGTCGTATGTTTTTGTATCATTTACAGGAGCTTTTTTACCCTGCATAAGAGCGTCAACCATTTCTACTACTTTTGAAGCAAGTGTACGTGTATCTTTGAAGACAGACATAGACTGCAATCCCTTCAACATGTTCTTAACTGATACGATATCACAGTCCTGACCAGTGATGATTGGGAAGTTAGCAGCTGTATAACCAGCAGCGAGGAGAGCGTTTGTTACACCGTTAGCTGTTGAGTCGTTAGAACAGTAAACTGCATCGAGTTTCTGACCTTTTGGACCGTATTTGTTAGATGTAATAAGGTTTTCCATACGTTTCTGAGCTTCTTCTGTTGACCAGTTCAATGTAGCAGCCTGAGCTTTAGCTGTCTGTCCAGAAGGACATACGATTACACCTGAATCAAGGTATGGTTTCAAAACATCCATAGCACCACCGAAGAAGTAGTTGATGTTGTTGTCACCTGGGTCACCTGTGAAGAATTCCATATAAACTGGATCAGATGCTGAACGTGATTTAAGACCTAATTTGTCTACAAGATAGTCACCCTGGAATGTACCAACTTTGTAGTTATCGAATGTAGCATAGTAAGAAACTGCTTTTGAGTTCATGATAAGGCGGTCATAAGCGATAACCTGTACCTTCTTTTTGCGAGCCTGTTCAAGAACGTTTGAAAGAGCTGTACCATCGATAGAAGCGATTACGAGAACTTTACATCCACCAGTAACCATGTTTTCAATCTGTGATACCTGTGTTGGGATATCGTTTGCAGCATACTGCAAATCTACAGTGTAACCAGCTTTTTCCAACTGTGCTTTCATGTTAGCACCGTCCTGGTTCCATCTCTGTAAGTCTTTAGTTGGCATAGAAACACCAACTTTTGTTGCTTTTGGTTTTGCACATACAGCTGATGTCAATGTTACAGCTGCCAAAAGAATAGCAAGAATTTTTTTCATAAGAAAAACTCCTAATTTATGAAATTAATAGGCCAACTGCCTACAATACATATAATATCAGAAAAAGTTTTTCCTATAAAAAAATGTTCTTAAGATTATTGGTATGTTCTGTGTTTTTAGCACAAATTTTTAGTAATATTTTGCAGTTTATCTAGATTTTTTTGTACTAAATTTTGTGCTAATTCATTTATTTATTGTATACTTCCGCTTTTGTATGGAAGCCTGAATCTATAATAATTTTATCTATGTTATCTGCGTTTACATATTCTGGTTCAAGCATTAAAACCGGAACTTCTTTATTTCCATTTTCCATAGTATTAAAACCAGATGTTATTTCTGAAACAGCTTCTCCCTTTGCCAGTCTTACAGCATATTCTGCAGTAATTTCTGCCAGCTTTGTAATAGGTTTATATACAGTAAAGCTTTGTTTCTTTTGAATAATATTCTGGCATGCTGCTATATCTGCATCCTGACCACAGATTGGAATATGCAAATCCTGAGAATATACATTAATTGCAGAAATGACACTGTCTGCTATGGCATCATTTCCACAGATAATTGCATCTGGAATACTGTTATTTTTCAGTAGTCTCAGCATTTCTTCATAGGCAAGATCATAATTCCATCCGCTGGTATAAAAAATATGACCAATGTAGTAGTCGGTGTTATGAATCACACTGTAAATACCGTTCATAATGAGATTCATGTTATAATCTTCCTTTGCGCCTAAAATACAATACCAGTTGGAACGATGTGTTTCTTTTATCATTCCTCTGGCCATGATTTCTCCCACTTTTTGACTGTCAATTGTAATATACAAATCAATATCTGCATTACGGGTAAGGCGATCATAACTGATTACAGGAATATTTTTATTTTTGATTTTTTGCAGGGTTTCTGTAAAACCATCATCCTTTAGAGGCAGCAGAACTATTACATCAACATTTCGGTCTATTAAATATTGAAGCTGACGGTTCTGCTCCTCCAGGTTATTTCCGGCATTCTGAACTATTACATTTACTCCCAGCTCTCGGGCTTTGTTCATAAAAACGTCAAGGTCTCTTTGCCAGCGTTCAATTGCCAGGGTATCAATTGAAAATCCGATTGTTTTAGTAACTGATATTTCATTTTTCTTTTCAATCTGAGGTTTATTTTTTGATTGTGGTGCTTTAGCGCAGGAGTTTAATAGCAGGGTAAAAAAAGCAATACTTAATATTCTATAATTTTTTAATAATCTTTTTTTCATAACGAGTTCCTGTATTCACTGGGTGAGATTCCAAATTTATTTTTAAACAGACGGCTGAAATAATTCTGGTCATTGTATCCAGTCATTGCTGTAATTTCCTTAATCGAATAATCCTTCTGCTGTAAAAGTTCCTGAGCTTTTTCAAGTCGGCAATCTGTAAGATATGTAATAAAGGAAATTCCTTTTTCTTCCTTAAATAATTTACTTAGATAGAAGGAACTGATGTTTACATAATCGGCCATTTGTTCCAAAGAAATGTCTTTATCAAGATTTTCCTGAATAAAGGCTGCAACTTTGGAGATTATAGGATTTTCTTCCTGTGTTTTTATATGATTTATTTCTGACGCAAATTCCAGAAGTAATTTTTGTGTAAATGTTCTAATGGAATTTAATGAATTTTCTGCAGACAGGGTTGCAAAAGCGTTAAGATAATCCTGATTTGTGTAATCTAATAGAATCTCTGTTGTTACGTTATATGCAGAAACGATTATTTCAAAAAACTTATTTTTTGTAACATTAATGTCTGACATGGATGTTCCAATTTGGGAAGAGAATAAATCAAGGTATGATTTTACGCCTGTTGTATCACCTTGTTTTAGTTTTAGAAGTATTTGTTTCTTGAAGTCCTGCTCATTCTGTTCAGGGAAAGTATTTGAATTTGCAGTAGAGCCTGAAAAGGTTAGCCCTCCTTGAGAAGGGGTCCTGTTTAAATTTGAAAGAGCCTCTGAATAAGATTCAGTTAGTTTTGTTTTATCATTATATATGCTGCTTATACCAGCTTTTATTCCGTTTGAAATATTAAAGCAAAGGTTCTTATACAAGTCTTTTATAAGTTCTATATAATTTACTTCTGCAGAAAAAACAGGGTAGTAAACTATGATTCTATTCATAATAAATGAACTGGTAAGGCATTTTTGTTTTTCGTTGATTAAATCTCTGATTTTTTTATACATAAGATTTTTATTCTCAGAGTTGATGTTTGGAAATTCAAAACAACAGAAACACCATGCAGAATCAGGAATATTAAAATAATCCAGATATGTTATAAGATCCAGATCATTTTCATAATTAAAAGCACATGCATAGATGAAGTCGTTCTCAATCATAGGAGAAAACATATCAAGTTTTTTCTGCAGCTCTTTATCTTCTTTTTTCATGCCACGGCGAGCATCTACTGTATCCATAGCACTTTGTATTGTCTGGACAACAACGTTGCGGTTTACAGGTTTTGTAATATATTTGTAAACTCCCAGATTCATAGCTTCCTGAGCATATTGAAATTTGTCAAATGCACTAAGAATAATGATTATAGATTCCGGTTTTATTTTTGTTATGCAGCTTACGGTTTCCAGTCCCATAAGGCCAGGCATATTTATATCCATAAAGATAATATCAATGTTTTCTCTGGTTACTATTTCAAGAGCTTTTGTACCGGAAAGGGCAGTATGAATTTTTACTTCTTCATCAAAGTTTTTATTTATAATGAAACTAAGAGAATCTATAACTATCTGTTCATCATCTGTTAATAAAATATTATACATTTTTTGGAATCCTTATTAAGAATCTTGTACCAATACCGTCTTTATTTGCTGTAATTTCAAAAAGATTGTCTTTATGATAAAACATTTTCAATCTTATAAATACATTTAGCAGGCCAGTTCCATTATGATTTTCACCAATATTTTCTGATGTAATGATTGTATCATTATTTTCAACTGCTTTGTAAATCATCTCTTTTATTTCATCTGGCATACCGGACCCATTGTCGCTGATACTGATGTTTATGTACTGTTCATCAATATCAAGATTAAGAGAAACTTCTCCCTGTTCGTTTTTCAATCCATGTTTAAGACAGTTTTCAACAAGTGGCTGCAGAGTCATTGTTGGAATCAGCTGAGGGAAAGACTGATCTGGAATATTTTTTACAAAAGTAAGGCGGTTTCCAAAACGGACCTTCATTATATAAACAAAGTTATCAACTAGACCTAATTCTTCATCAATTGTGGCACTTTGATTCTGTTTTTGAATGTTATATCTGAAGAAATCCGAAACCTGCTCAAGAAAATAACAGGTTTTATCAGCACCTTCCATCATGGCCAGCTGGGCACCGGTATTCAATGTATTAAAAAGAAAATGCGGATTTATCTGATTCTGTAATGCACGAAGCTGTGCATCTGTATATAGTGCCCTCATTTCAATTTCTTTTTCTTTTAATTCAGCTTCGGTTCGGGCTTTTTCCCAGATGGTATCAATATATTCCCTGATACTTATAATCATTCTGTCAAATGCACGACAGATATTACCAATTTCATTGTTAGTATTTTTATTGAATAACGGAATGTCAAAATCTCTTTTTGCAACTCGAAGTGCAACGTTGGAAATATCTTCCAGTGGTTTTGTAATGGATGTAATTGAAAGATACATAAGTATAACAATCAACAGAGAAAGTACTATAAAGAAAATAATACTGCTATTTTCTGCAAATTTAATCTGTTCGTGATTCTGTGCATAGGTATTTGCATTTTGTTTTAAGAGAAGTTTGTTGTATTCCAGAATTTGGGCCAGCAGTGTATTGTAACAGTTGATTGTTTTCTTGTAGTAAGTATTTACTTCTTCTGAATTATTCCCTCGTTTGGCCGAGATTGTTTTTGAACTGTAAAAAATAAAACTTTTGCACAACTGATTTACTATGTATTCTTTCTGGAGAACTTCATTAATAGAAGGTTTTTTTTGCATGTTTTCACAATATTCTTCTATTTTAGAGCGGTTGGAATAAAAATTATCAATACTTTCAAAGGTTCTGTACTGTACATATTGTTCCAATGATTTTTCTGTTTCTGCCAGATATTCGCTGAATCCACTTAATTCTGCGTTAGAATTATAGGCATCACCAAGTGTTGTAATCGCTGAGAAATTCATTCTGATAATGGATAGCAGAATCAAAATCATAAAGAAAAGGGAAAGTGTAATATATAGAAGAATTCTCCATCGAAGACTTTTGTTTTCTATTTTTGTTACAAAATTTTGAAGTGGTTTATTAATCATTTTACACCTCTGTTAATGAGGAGTTCTGAAACAACATAACTATTGGCATAGCCTTTATTTCTATACTCTATTAGTTCTCGAATTGCGGCTTCTCCAACTTTCTTAGGATTCTGAGAAATCAGTTCTTTTACAGTTCCTTTTGAAAGATAAGACTGGCAGGTTTCATTATTACCAAATCCAATGATTCCTATGTTTTTAGAGGTGCGGGTTTCATTGTATAACTGTGCCAGTTTAATTGTATCTTCCTCTGTTAATCCAATCAGAAGAATATCATCATTTTTAGTGGATTGAAGTGTGATTTCATCTATATTATTTAAAACACTGTATGTAAACCTTGTTTGATTTTTGATTGTAGACAGCATACTGTTTGTAAGATTGCTGTAGTTTATGTTTGTTATATTTCTAGGGGCTTGAATGAGGACTGTTCCTCCGTCCTTTATGTTTGAAATGATTTCGTTTCCAAAGAGTTGCCCTAATTCCCAATAACTGTTACCAACATAAGAAATCTGATTTATATTTGCGGCAAACTGACCAATAGTTACTGTTGGAATTTGCTCTCTATTAATTTTTTCTATAGGTTCCAGTTCTTCTTCTGAATCGTCAATGTAGGCAATAATCCCGTCGGCATTTATGAAAGAGGCGTATTCAAAAAGAGATTGAGGAGAGATGTCTTCTGCATGACTCTGGGGAACATACAGTTCTACAACAGTATTATACAAAGCAGAATAATTTATAGCTCCTTCATAAACCTGTTTAAGGAAAAGGGAATTTTCATTATTTCCAATAATCAGGACGTGATAACTTCTGTCCATGTTTTTTAAAGAGGTTACTTCTCTTGATTTATTGATTGTGTTCATGAAAAAAAATGCAAAAAAAATTATAGCGATTGTAATAATAAGAAGAGAAATGCTTATGAAAGCTTTTGCATCTGGAGATTTACGATTTTTCATAGTTACATTTTAACAGAAAATAAAAACATTGGAAGTAATAAATTGTTAGGAATGATAATTGACATCTTATATGGTTATTTATATAATCCATAAAATATTTTTTAGAGCAAATTATCAGTTTGCGTCGCAAGCTTAATTATAGTTTTTTTCGTCACAATTCCCGTGGCGTAAAAAAAAAAGGCCTAATGCTTTTTACATCATTAAGGACCTTTTTTAGGAGAACTAAATGGCTTACATTTTTGAAGAACCATCCCACACATTTGATGAATATCTGCTAGTGCCTGGATATACAGGACCAGATTGTATTCCTGCTAACGTTTCATTGCAGACACCTGTTGTTCGTTATAACAAGAAAGCTGGTGAAAAATGTCCACTTACAATGAATATTCCAATGACTTCTGCAGTTATGCAGGCTGTTTCTGATGATAAGCTTGCAGTTGCTTTGGCAAAAGAAGGCGGAATTTCATTCATTTTCGGTTCTCAGACAATTGAAAATCAGGCAGCTATGGTTGCCCGCGTAAAGGCTTATAAAGCTGGTTTTGTAACTTCTGATACAAACATTGGCCCGGACAATACTCTTACAGAACTTGTTGAAAAAGTTGAACAGACTGGTCATTCTACAGTTGCTGTTACTGATGACGGTACTGCAAACGGTAAACTTGTAGGTATTATTACAGACCGTGACTTCCGTATGTCACATTGTGCTCCAGACGCAAAAGTAAAGGATTACATGACTCCTTTGGCAAATCTTGTACTTGCAAAAGATGGTATTTCTCTTGAAGATGCAAATGATTTGATTTGGAAAAACAAAATTAATCAGCTTCCTGTTGTTGATAATAATGGAAAACTTGTATATTTCGTATTCCGTAAGGATGCTGCAAGTCATCAGGAACATCCTCTTGAACTTCTTGATAATCAGAAACGTTATATTGTAGGTGCTGGTATTAATACACGCGACTATATGGAACGTGTTCCAGCTTTGCTTGAAGCTGGTGTTGATGTAATGACTTTGGATTCATCTGAAGGATTTACAGAATGGCAGCGCCGTGCTTTACAGGACATTCATGCAAAATGGCCAAATGCAAAAGTAGGTGCTGGTAACGTTGTTGATGCTGACGGCTTCAACTTTCTTGCAGAAGCTGGTGCAGACTTTGTAAAGATTGGTATTGGCGGTGGTTCAATCTGTATTACTCGTGAACAGAAAGGTATTGGTCGTGGTCAGGCTACAGCTACAATTGAAGTTGCTAAAGCTCGCGATGCTTACTATGAAAAGACTGGTATTTATATTCCAATCTGTTCTGACGGTGGTATTGTTTATGATCATCACGTTACATTGGCTTTGGCTATGGGTGCAGACTTTGTAATGCTTGGCCGTTACTTCGCTCGTTTTGATGAATCTCCAACAAATAAACTTATCGTAAATGGTAACTATGTAAAGGAATACTGGGGCGAAGGTTCTAATCGTGCCCGCAACTGGCAGCGCTACGATTTGGGCGGAAAGAAAGGAATGGCATTTGAAGAAGGTGTTGATTCTTACGTTCCATACGCTGGTAGCTTGCATGACAACGTAACTCTTACATGCAGCAAGGTAATTCATGCTATGTGTAACTGTGGTGTTGTAAATATTCCAGATTTACAGAAGAACGCTAAAATTACAATGGTATCTGCTGCTTCTATCCGCGAAGGTGGAGCTCACGACGTTATTGTAAAGAACACTGTTAAGGCAAATTAGGCTAACATAGGAGAACCGTTAAAAATGAAGTGCGACAGCGGTTCATTTAGGTTCCTCCATCGTTCCGCCTGAGCCGAGATTTATCGAGGTTAAACGCAGATAAAATGAAAAGGACTGTCTAACAATGAGGCAGTCCTTTTTTTATCCGTGTTATTCGTGACTAAAAATTTAGTCCAAAGCTGTTTTTGCTGTTGTTTCTACTTTTGCATCATAGCAAGTAAAGATTTTATCAACAAAAGCTTTGTCCATTTTCTTTGTGCACAAGCTTACAAGTGGAACGATAATCAATCCGCCAATCATTGCAAATGCACCTGAATGGATACTTGTTTTGAACATAAGTGCAAAGAATGGTGGGAAGTTTGCAACGTTTACTCCTGTCATTGAGAATACGAACTGTGTAATTGCAAGGCCTGTTCCCCAAACGAAACATACTACTGTAGAAGCCTTTGTTACTCCTTTCCAGTAAAGTCCGTATAAATATGGAGCTAAGAATGCGCCTGCAAGTCCACCCCAAGATACACCCATCATCTGTGCAATGAATGTAACGCCAGGATTAGCATCTTTGATTACGGCGATTACTGCTGAAACGATAATGAAGAATACGATGAAGATTCTCATAATGAAAACCTGTTTCTTTTCTGTCATTTCTTTTTTGATTGCTGGTTTGATTACATCCAAAGTGAATGTTGAACTTGATGTAAGTACAAGTGATGAAAGTGTAGACATTGAAGCTGAAAGTACCAGTACGATTACTACTGCAATAATGATTGATGGTAAAGTAGAAAGCATTGCTGGAACGATTGTATCGAAAAGTGGTTTTCCGTTGGCAGCGTATGTAATTTTGTCTGCATAAAGGCGTCCGAATCCACCGAGGAAGTAACAGCCGCCTGCTACAATAATTGCAAATACTGTAGAAATTACTGTTCCTTTGTGAATCTGATTTTCTGATTTAATTGCATAGAACTTTCCAACCATCTGTGGAAGTCCCCATGTTCCTAATGAAGTAAGAATTACTACGAACAGAAGGAATACTGGATCTGGTCCAAAGAATGATGTAAATGCACCACCTGTCCAGCCTGGGGCAGGAACTGCTGAAAGCTTCTGTGTAGCAGCTAAAAGTCCGCCGTTCTGTGTGATTACTGCTCCAATTACTGCAACAATACCAAAGAGCATGATGATTCCCTGAATAAAGTCGTTGATTGCTGTAGCCATGTAACCACCAAAGATTACGTAGAAGCCTGTAAGCACTGCCATAATCAGAATTACTACCCAGTAAGGAATGTTGAATACCAATCCGAAGAGTGAAGACAATCCGTTGTAAAGAGAAGCTGTATATGGAATAAGGAATACAAATACGATAAGTGAAGCTATAACTTTAAGTGGAGTAGAGTCGAAACGTTTTCCAAAATAATCTGGCATTGTTTTTGCATCAATGTGCTGAGTCATGATGCGGGTTCTGCGGCCAAGAATATTCCATGCCAGGAGAGAACCTATAAAGGCGTTTCCAAGACCTGCCCAAGTTGAAGCAAGACCGAAAAGCCAGCCAAACTGACCTGCGTAACCTACAAAAATTACTGCAGAGAAATAAGATGTTCCAAAGGCAAATGCTGTGAGCCATGGACCAACAGTACGTCCGCCAAGTACGAATCCGTTTACATCGGTTGCCTGGCAGCGAGAGTAGATTCCTACGCCAATCATTACGGCAAAGAAAACTACAAGAAGGAGGATTGTGATTGCAATCATTTTTTTACCCCGAGAGAGTTTTTTTGATGCTTAAAATTATCAAGGGGAATACTTATTCTGTCAAATTAATTAATGATTTGATTATATAGTGATTAGATACAGTGATGTCAGTCATTACTGTATCTAAAATGGAGAAGATACGCTGATGACTGACATTACTGTATCTTAAAGTGAGTAGATACACTAATGACTGACATTACTGTATCACATCTGTCGTGAAAAGATTGATTGTTTCATATAAAGATTTCCACTATAATAGTCAATTATGGCTGAAAATATCGTAATAAAAGGTGCAAGGGAACATAATTTAAAAAATGTTGATGTTTCCATGCCTCGCAATAAACTTGTTGTAATTTCGGGACTTTCTGGTTCGGGAAAATCTTCTTTGGCATTTGATACACTTTTTGCTGAAGGTCAGCGTCGTTATATGGAAAGTCTTTCTTCTTATGCCCGCCAGTTTCTTGGTCGTATGGATAAGCCTGATGTTGACTTAATAGAAGGTCTTTCTCCTGCCATTTCCATCGAACAGAAATCTACAAATAAAAATCCTCGTTCTACAGTTGGTACAATTACAGAAATCTATGACTTTTACCGTCTGCTGTACGCTCGGGCAGGTCATCCTCATTGTCCTAATTGTGGTCGTGAGATTCAGGAACAGACTGTAGACCAGATTATTGATACTGTTATGAGCTGGCCAGATGGAACTAAAATGCAGATTCTGGCTCCTGTAATCCGTGGTAAAAAAGGTGAACATCAGAAGATTATTGATGATGCAAAAGCTTCCGGTTTTATTCGTGCCCGCATTGATGGGGTTATGGCGGACCTGGAAGAAAATATCAAACTGGATAAACAGAAAAGGCATACTATTGAAATTGTAGTAGACCGTATTAAAAAATCTGCTGATGTTAGAACTCGTCTTGCAGACTCTATTGAAATTGCACTGAAAAATGCCAACGGAATTGTAGTAGTTACTCGCCGGGATCCTGATTCAGAAAATGAAGTAGAAGTTTTCTTCAGCCAAAAGAATGCCTGTCCGGACTGCGGTATTTCTATTCCAGATTTGCAGCCACGTCTTTTTTCTTTCAACAATCCTTTTGGTGCCTGTCCTGAATGTACTGGGCTTGGTGAAAAAATGGAATGGGATTTTGATAAAATCCTGCCAGATAAGTCTTTAAGCTTTAATGAAGGTGCTTTGCCATTCTTTAATCCGGACAGTGCATGGAATCATTCCGTGTTTACTGCTGTGGCAGAAGAAGCAGGCTTTACTCTTGATACTCCAATTAATCAGCTTACTCCAGCTCAGTATGAATATTTATGGAAGGGAAATCCTGATAAAAAGCTTCACTGGTTATACGAAAAAGCCAGCGGTGAAGGATTTTCTGAATATAACCGCCCATGGATAGGGGTTGCAGCAGAAATGCAGCGCCGTTATAAGGAAGCCTGGGGAGAAAATCAGCGAACCGGTATTGAAGAAAAGTTCATGACTGTAAGCGAATGTTCCTGCTGTCATGGTCAGCGTCTTCGTCCTGAAGCTTTAGGGGTTACTGTTGGTGGTAAAAATATCTGGGAGCTTTGTAAGCTTTCGGTTCTGGATACCATCGACTTTTTTGATAATTTACAGCTTTCTGAAAGCGAAGAACAGATTGCAACACAGATTCTGAAGGAAATTCGTGCCCGTTTGCGTTTCCTTCGTGATGTAGGTCTTGATTATCTTACAATGGAACGTGCTGCAGAAACTCTTTCTGGTGGAGAGGCTCAGCGTATCCGTCTTGCAACTCAGATTGGTTCTGCTTTGTGCGGCGTTATGTACATCCTTGATGAGCCTAGTATCGGTCTTCATCAGCGGGATAATCAGCGATTAATTGATACTCTGATCAGTCTGCGTGATAACGGAAACTCTGTAATTGTTGTAGAACACGACGAACAGACTTTGCGCACTGCCGATTATCTTATTGATATGGGCCCAGGTGCTGGTGTAAACGGTGGTCGTGTTGTAGCGGCTGGTACTCCGGAAGAGGTGGCAAAAGTAAAGGAAAGTCTTACAGGCCAGTATCTGGCGGGAACTTTGAAAATGGAAATTCCTGCTCAGCGCCGCCCAGGCAACGGCAAGTTTATTAAAATCCGTGGTGTTACAGAACATAATCTTAAAAATGTAGATGTGGATATTCCTCTTGGTTGTTTTACCTGTATTACCGGCGTAAGTGGTTCAGGAAAATCAACATTAATGAGTGATGTTTTGTATCCTGCAGTTTGCAATAAACTTATGGGAACTGGATATCCTGTAGGAGCTTGCAAAAGTATCGAAGGTATAGAAGCTATTGATAAGGTAATCAATATTGACCAGTCTCCAATCGGTCGATCACCTCGTTCTAATCCTGCGACTTATGTAGGAGTTTTTGATGCTATCCGGGATTTGTATGCAAGCCTGCCGGAAAGTAAGGCCCGTGGTTATGCAAAAGGTCGCTTCAGTTTTAATGTAAAAGGTGGACGTTGTGAAGCCTGTCAGGGTGCTGGTGAAAATATTATTGAGATGAACTTTTTGCCAGATGTTTACATTCAGTGTGAAGTTTGTGGTGGTAAACGTTTTAATAAAGAAACACTGGAAGTTGAATATAAAGGTAAGTCTATTAATGATGTATTGAATATGAGTATTGATGAAGCCTGTGATTTCTTTTCAGGCATTCCTCATATATACAAAAAAATTGCTACTTTACAGTCAGTTGGATTGGGATACATCAGTCTTGGACAGAGTGCACTTACACTTTCTGGTGGAGAAGCTCAGCGTGTTAAACTTGCCAATGAACTGGCACGTCCGGCTACAAGCAAGACTTTATATATTCTTGATGAACCTACAACTGGTTTGCATTTTGCAGATGTTAAACAACTTATGACAGTTATTCAGCGACTGGTAGATCAGGGAAACTCTGTTGTTATGATAGAACACAATCTGGATGTAATATGCCAGGCAGACCATATTATTGATATTGGACCTGAGGGTGGTTTCCGGGGCGGTAATATTATTGCTACAGGAACTCCTGAAGATGTTGCCAAGTGCGAAAACAGTCATACAGGTCGCTTTATAAAGGAAATGCTGGAAAAATAAATGAGACGTAAACTGATTGTCGCATTTTTTATATTGTTCTCTTTTATGTCTCTCTATGCACAGGATTCGGAGGAACTTACAACTATTACCATTACCAATGCCCGACAAACTTCGTATAAAAAGGCTGAGGATACTGGAAATGATGTAATTGTTCTTGAAGGTTCTGTAGAACTTGATGTTCAGAAAGGTTCTACCACATCTACTATTAAGGCAGATAAAATAACCTATGATCGTAAGACAGAAATGCTTTATGCAGAAGGAAATGTTGAAATAGAAACAAAAGGTTCTTCTTCTGGTGGCGAAAAAACGAAGGCTACATCATTATTGTTGAATTCATCCACATTGGAAGGTATTTTTGATGGTGGTAAAGTTGTACAGACACAAACAGATGCCTTGAATCTGCCTTCTGGTTCCACATTAATTGTTTTTTCAGATTTGTTTGGAAAAGGTAGTGAAAATACAATTGCATTTAAAAATTCCAGTCTTACTTTTTGTGATGAAGATGATCCTCACTGGCATATTGATGCAACCAGAACATGGCTTTTACCTGGCGGTGAATTTGCCTTTCTTAATGCGTTGCTTTATGTAGGTGTTGTTCCAGTTTTATATCTTCCAGCTTTTTATTATCCAAAAGATGAACTGGTGTTTAATCCTGTTTTTGGATATACAAAACGAGAAGGTTATTCTGTTCAGACTACAACTTATGTGTATGGCAGAAAGCCTTTGGATAATTCTTCTTCAAATTCTACAGCAACAGATACTGCAAGTGCTGCAACTGATGCATTGAAAGGTTTGTATAATTTTATTAAACCTAACACTTTAAAAAAACAAAAATTGGAAGGTCTTGTGCTGCATAATCTTGATGAGGATTATACAGGAGATACATCCCAGTATATAAAAGTCATGGCAGACTGGTATTCTAATCTGGGATATATGGTGGGAATAGATTCTAATTTTCAGCCCTCCAATCAGTATATTTCAAAAATTGCATTAGGATTAGATATTGGTATAAGTAATACTATCTTCAAGCAGGATTCAAATTATTATCCATTCTCGGAAAATGGAGTTACATATAAAGATGAATCTACATTTCTGGGAATAACTATGCCTTTCCGTTACAGCGGAAATTTTGAATTTGTATTAGCAAAACCTTTCAGAGTCAGTCTGTCTCTGCCAATTTATTCAGATCCATTTTATGCTTATGATTATAAAACCAACAGACGGGAAACTATGGACTGGATATCTTATCTGCTGGAAAATATAAATGTATCAGATTCAAAAACAGAACCAACAATTACAGAAGTTTCTTCGTTTACATGGCAGTTGACAACATCAGCAAGTCCTAGAATTCCTGACTTGTTCAGACCTTATATATCTTCTATGTCAATTTCAACAAATTCATCTGTAAATATATCTTCTATGTCTGCTGATGTAAAAGAAATGACATATAAAGGTGAGACAGATTTTGATCAGCAGTGGACAGAGTATACTCCATCAAGAAGATTTTATTATCCATCTCTTGTTACTCCAATCTCAAGCAATATCAGTTTAAGTGGAACTCTCTTTTCATGGCCAATGGAGAGAAAAGTTTCTTCAAAGAAGAAAAATTATAATTATCCAATTACAATTACAAAGCCTGATGAATTAAAATCTGAAAGTCAGCTTAAAGAGGAAGCCGAAAAGGCTGCTGAAGAAGAACGTCAGAAAAAAATGAAGGAAGAGGGAATTAAAGAGGAAAAAAAGGAAGAAGAAAAAGAGCCTGAAGAAGAGCTTTTTGAATTTTCTCTTCCTGAGCTGACTTATTCTCCAGCTTCATCTGTAATTTCAGAGGGCTTAACATATAAACTGGGATATTCCGTAAATGCCAATATACTTACTCAGATGGCTTATTCTTCTGCCAACCTTAAAAAATCAGAGGATTTTGACTGGGATAAAGTCCGTTCAACTATGTATACAGTAAAGGTTCCTGTTTCTTTAACCAGTACCTTGAATTATGGTGGAAACTTTCTCTCTGTAGTAAATGGAATTTCTTATTCTCCAGTATATCAGAAGCATCCTTATATTTCTGATGATGAAGAAATTGGATATACACCTTCTGCGGCTAATACTTTGATTTTGTCGGACTACAATGCAGAATCCAGAGATGTCTCAAACAATAATACAATTACAATCAAACCATTTACATATCTTGATGTAATTGGAGATACCAGCATTTCATGGAATTCAAACATAAAAGTATACAGACGCAAATTTATTGGTGATATAGAAAATCCAGAATGGGACCATTTTTCTGTGGACTGGGATGATGATGATTGTATTACTGTTAATAATTTTACAGAAGTTTTAAGTGCAAAGGAATATAACAATAAATTCGGCCAGTCTATTACTTTTACAGAAGTTCTTCCACCTTTGTTAAAGCAATATACAGCAACTCTTAATCTTACATTCCCTTATGTAACAGCAACTCTTTCTTCTGGTATTCAAGAAAATGATACTTCAAAGGAGGTTACTGCACCTGAAGAAGAAGTAAAAGAATGGATTAAGAATCCACTTCAGCAGGGATTGAATATTACAATTCCAATTCTGGATAAAAATTTAAGTATTACAGAATCCTATAATTATAATCTGGAAGATGAAGAACATGATAGCTTCAGACTTTCTTCTTCATGGAATGGTTTTTCACTTTCTTATGTAATGTCAAATACCTATGGTTATGATTTTGACAATGGCTGGAAAGTTCGGGATGAAAAAGAATTCCTGCCATATTCATTAACTTTTTCTTATGCAACTTCATCAAAAACCTTTTACAGATGGTTTAATAGAATTTCAATATCTCCGGGGCTTAATACAAGTATTGTTGCAGATTTAATTCGTCCAACAAACAGTTATTTTCTGTTTTCTCCATCAATAACATTTAAGCTTCATGAATTCTTGAACCTTACATTCTCTTCAACTTCAAGAAACTCTGTTTTATACTGGTATTTTCATAATGAAGAAGATGATTTGTATAGCGATTGGGGTGGATTCCCTGGTAATATTCTTAAAGACTTGTTTGACTCATATCGTTTTGATAATAAGTCAATGCGTGAAGGTTCCGGATTTAAACTTAAATCCTTGAATATGACACTTTCTCATGAACTGCATGACTGGAAGTTTAATATGACCCTTAAGATTGAACCTAGAATGATTATCGAAAATGGTAAAAAAATGTACGACTTCAATCCTTATATGACAATTGGAATTGTATGGAATCCAATGGAAAGTATGAAAACAAACATCGTTGATGAATACGGTGCATGGAGACTGGAATAATGGCTGATTATACAATAGTAGTTCCTGATAATAATGTACTTTTTTGTCTTTGTGGAACCAATGATAAGAATTTGAAGCTCATAGAAGAACATTTGGGAGTTCCTGTATTTACTAAAGGTAATGAAATATCCATTGATGATTCTAATCCTGAAATCTGTGAAAAATTTCAGTTTATTATTGATCGTGTTGTAGACGAAGTTCAAACTGGCGAAAAAAATGCGGAAGATATAATTCTTACTGTTTTGAATACACAGAAAAAAGTAAGTGTTGATGAAATGGTTATTATGGTTCCTGGTGCTCTTAGAAAAGTTTATCCTAGAACTCAGGGACAAGCAGAATATGTAAATCTTTTACAGACTAAAGATATGGTTTTCTGTACTGGTTCAGCTGGTAGTGGAAAAACATATCTTGCAGTGGCAGAAGCTCTTCGACTTTTGTTAAATCATAAAAAAAACAAATTGATTATTACACGTCCGGTTGTTGAAGCAGGTGAAAGTCTTGGCTTTTTACCTGGAGCTTTGGAAGATAAAATCGCTCCTTATCTACGTCCTTTACGAGATGCAATGGAAACGATTTTGCCAATGGAAACAATAAAAAGACTTTTTGAAGCAGGCGTAATAGAAGTGGCTCCTTTAGCGTATATGAGAGGACGTACATTAAATAATGCCGTTGTTATTCTAGATGAAGCTCAGAATACAACTTGTGCACAAATGAAAATGTTTCTTACACGAATGGGTGAAAATTCTAAGGTTTTTGTAACCGGAGACCCTTCTCAGATAGATTTACCAAAGAAAAATACCTCTGGACTGATGCATTCTATGAAAATATTGTATAGAATAGAAGATATAGGTTTTATGGAACTTACAGCAGATGATGTTGTAAGAAATCAATTAGTAAAGAAAATTGTAAAGGCATATGACAATGAAAAAGAACAGTACTAAAAAAGACAATAAAAATGTATTTCAGCAGTACTTTGAAACTATTGGAAATTATATCAAGAAAAATTATAGTTTTTTAATTCTATTTATTCTTGGCTTGATTGTTGTTTCTGTATTGAATTTTACTAAAATCAGTACAGTTCAGACAGTGGCAAATTTCTCTATTTCTGATTTTGAAATTGGTCAGATTTCTGACAGAACTATCATTGCAGACAGATCAATTTCTGCAGATAATCTGGATCCCGTTTCAATTGAAAAGGGTGAAAAGATTATAAAAAAGGGATTCCCAATTACAGAGGAAGGTTATGCAAAATTAAAGAAAATGGCTGCTTCACCTTTGTATATTGATTATAGAGCCTTTGCCAATAATGAACTTTATATAGTTCTACTTGCCATTATGTGGTTCCTCCTTTTTACTTTCATTCCTTTTGGTCGTAAGATTCCATTTAAGGAGCCACTGATTCATGTAATATTCTTTATAATTGTTTATGCTGTAGCTGCGTTTTGTGGAAAGTTCACGTTCTTTTCATCACCATATTCAATTTGTATTGTAATTCCTACTTCTTTATGTATTATGCTTGTTACTATTTTGTACGGTAATACATCAGCTGTTATGCTTTCTGTTGTTCTTTCTCTGGGTGTTCTAAACGCTGCAAACTGGGAAATTGCTCCTTTTATTTTTACACTTGCATCAGCACTTACATCTACAGCTATTGTACGAAAAATTGAACGTCGTCTCCAGCTTGTTGTAGCCGGCATTATGCTTGCTATCTTTGAAATAGTTTACATAATTTTCCTTCAGGTAATATTTAATGAAACCTTTGATTCTCTTGCTAAATTGATTGTAGGAATGGTAATTAACGGATTCCTTAGCGGTATACTTACATTAGGCTTCCTGACCCCTCTTGAAATAATGCTGAATACAGCTTCTATTTTCCGATTGATGGATCTAAGCGATAATAATACACCAATCTTTAATCAGATGCAGATTCAGGCCAGTGGAACTTACAACCATTCTATGATGGTTGCCCGACTTGCAGAAAGTGCCTGCCGTGAAATCGGTGCAGATGCAGTTCTGGCCAGAGTAGGCGGATACTACCACGATATTGGAAAAATTGATCAGAGTGAATATTTTGTTGAAAATCAGATTGATATGGAAAATAAACATAACGATTTGAACCCAACACTTTCTGCCTCTGTAATTAAAAGTCATGTTCGTAAAGGTGTAGAAAAAGGACATCAGCTCCACCTTCCTCAGGCTGTAATCGACATAATTGCAGAACATCATGGAAACAGTGTAATTGCTTATTTCTATAATGAAGCTGTAAAAAAAGATCCAAGTCTTTCTCCGGAAGATTTTTCTTATCCTGGAGTTCCTCCTACAACAAGGGAATCTGGTGTTGTAATGCTGGCCGATACAATCGAGGCTGCCTGTCACACATTGGAAAATCCAACTCCTCAGCGTCTTGAAAAATTTATTGCTATGCTTACCAGTAAAAAAGTTGAAGAGGGTATGCTGAACAATTGTAATCTTACTTTCAGAGATCTTTCTATAATTCAGGAAGCTTTTGTAACATTGCTTTCCGGATATTATCATAATAGAATTAAGTATCAGAATCAGCAGGATCCTGATGATAAACCTAAAGAAGAAGCTAAAGATGCTGAAAAAGCAAAAGAAGCTGATAAAACTAAAGAAGATAAAGAGTAAATCAGTATTATGAATAGAATTTTTATTTCAGTGCAGGATGATGTTGCAGAACCACAATGGCTCAATAATGTGGAACCTTTTGTTCTAAAGGCTATGGAAGCTTTGAAATTTGATGAAGAAGAGGTTTCTATTCTTTTCTGTAATGATACATATATGCAGGAATTGAACAAGAATTATCGTGGTATAGACAGTACAACTGATGTTCTTTCTTTTGAAAATGATGAGGAATATAAAGATGAAGAGGGAATCTGGAAGTGTGTTGGAGATATTGCCATAAGTCTTGATACATTACCAGTTAACTCAGAATATTTTGAAGTCGATAATAATACAGAATTAAAAAGACTCCTTGTACATGGCCTTTTACATTTAAACGGAATGGATCATGGTGAAGAGCATATAGAAAAGGGCGTTGCTCCTGTATGCGAAATGCTTGCTCTTCAGGAAAAACTTCTGGAGTCATTGAAGGATGAGAAAATAATATTATGAGTTTATTCAAACATAAAAAAAAGAATAACACAGAAAGTAAGGCTGAAAGTATCCAGCAGGAAATTTTAAACGAAGAAAAGCAGGATATGATTCAGGGTGTAGAAGGACTTTCTAAAACTGCAGTAAAGGAAGTTATGATTCCACGAATTGACGTAGATTTTATTTCTTCTGACACACCACAAAATGAACTTTTCGAAAAAATTGTATCCAGCGGACATTCCCGTTTTCCACTTTACACAGATTCAATTGATAATGTTGTAGGTGTTTTGTATGTAAAAGACCTGATAAAATGTCTTGCAGAAAAGAAAGAAATCAATCTTTTGCAGCTTGCCCGTAAACCATATTTCGTACCAGAAAGTAAACGAATTGACTCACTTCTTAGAGAGTTTAAACGACATCATCTTCATATTGCTATTGCAATTGATGAATATGGCGGAATGTCTGGTATTATCTGTATGGAAGACATTATTGAAGAAATCGTTGGTGATATTCGGGATGAATTTGATAATGAACAGGAAGATATTCTTACTGTAAGTGATAATATCTGGCTTTGTGATGCTCGTGTAGACTTGGATGATTTGAATGAGGCTCTGGAAGCAAAATTTCCTAATGAGGATTTTGACAGTCTTGGTGGATTTGTATTTGATTTGTTTGGAAAGGTACCTGTTAAATATGAAAAGGCCAGCTGGAATGAATATGATTTTATAGTTCAGGATATGGAAGGCCATAGAATTAACATTGTAAAAGTCATAAAAAACGTAGATAATGGAAAGGGTGATGAATAAAAAAATCCTTCAGATTGTAATGCTGTTTGTAATTACATCAACAGCAAAAATCTGTGCCGTAGAAGCTAAAAATCCTCTTAAAATTTATAATCAGGCGGTTGAACTGCAGAATGATGAAAACTGGTACACCGCCGCACAGTACTACATAGAGGTTGTAAATCTTAATCCAGCGTTCAGTGATGCCTGGTTCCGTCTGGCTCAATGTTCTTATCAGCTGGGAGAATTTGATCTGGCATTCCAATATCTGGAAAGTGCTGAAAAATACGAAAAAAATAACACAAATATTCAGAATCTTAAAGGAATGATTTTGCTGGCTTTAGGAAGAACCGAAGAAGCAAAATCTCTGTTTAATGAAATATTAAAAATTTCACCAAATGATATTGATGCTCATTTTGGATTAGCTGAAATTGAACTTTACGACGGTAAATTTTCTGGAGCAGAAAATCAGTATGTGGAGGCTCTGAAACGTCAGAATACTAACCGTAAGGCTCTTCTTTCTCTTGCTCTGGTATGTGCAGAAACAAAACGCTACGCTCAGGCAGAAAAATATCTTCGTCAGGCAATGCAGTTTTATTCTGGTGAACCAGAAGTTCATTATCTCGCCGCTATTATTTATATGATGCAGGGTGAATATGTTGCTGCAGAAAAACATGTTCGTATTGCGGTTGAAATAAAAGGTGATTATGAAAAAGCTTACGAACTGTTGTCTTCAATTTTGTACGCACAGGGACGGTATAACGAAGTAATAGATTTGTGTGATTACCTGATTGGGAAAAACCGACGCAATTCTTCAGCCTGGTATTTAAAAGGCGTGGCTCTTGAAAAACTTGGCCAGAGAGAAGAAGCAATTGATGTATGGTCAACAGGTTTGAACATTCAGCCTCAGGACGAAATAATGCGTATGATGCTGGAGCTTACCGTAAAAGATGAACTTGATTTGACCGATTCACGACGTAAAGATTGGGCACAATACCATGTGAATAGTGCAAAACAGTACGACAGCCGTTATGATAAAGCTGGTAGCACTTATGAGTATCAGAGAGCATTAATGATTGATCCTTCAAACATGGCTGCACGACTTGCTTATGCAGATATACTTGA
This sequence comes from Treponema sp., assembly GCA_016297805.1. GTDB lineage: Bacteria > Spirochaetota > Spirochaetia > Treponematales > Treponemataceae > Treponema_D. The sequence continues at coordinate 24,556 of JAEDFX010000008.1, forward strand.
AATGAACGGAATGCATGAGTTGTATCTTACTCAGTTGAACTTTGTGAAGCAGAATGAAGATAATGAACTCCCAACTTCCTTAAAAGATACAATCGAAGCATATGATTCTTTGCTTCAGGATACTCTCGCAAAAAAATGGAAGGTAGATCCATTTTATCTTGATAAAATCCGCTGGAATATTGCTGTTTTCTATACAGAAAATACTTCAACTTTTAATCATGCTGATTCGGACAGGCTTACAGCACTTGCCTGTGCAGATGTTTTTTCTGGAGTTGCAATAACTTCTGTAAAAACTCAGGTTACTCCTGTATCTGGCTACGGCGAGGCTTTTAAAAATGCCCGTGCCAATAATTTTGATTATTTTATAATTGTTTCGCTTAGTGAAGGTGAAGAGGATATGACTCTCACTTCAACAATGTACTCTGGACGTACAGGAACCGAAACTTGCTCTGAACGTTTTTATGCAACTGGAAATAACAGATTTTCTACAGTATTACGACGTTTTAGAAATTCTGTATTGGAAAAACTTACTGTCCGTGGAAAAATTCTGAACCGCAATGGAAAAACTGTTTTAATAGATTTAGGCCGTTCAGAAAATATTGTAAAAGATGCAGAATTTAAAATCGTAAAAAAAGGTTGTGTTAAAACTGCAGATTCAGGTAGTGGCCTTTTCTATAAAGATGATGATGTAGTTGGTGTTTTAACTGTTACCAATGCAGGCGAAGAAGTTTCTGAAGCAAATATCATTTACCACGGTTTTTATGATAGAATTAACGTAGATGATGAAATTGTTCTTGTAAGAATGCCAGAAAAATCTGAAACAGGAATGGATACTGTTCCAAATGCTGACGAAGCTGGTAATGCAGTAGTTGAGAATCCTGTGAAAGGTGATCAGCTGGTTGCAGAAATTAAAAAGGCTGTTGAACGACCAGCAATTCTTGAATTGTTAAGAAATATTCATTAAGTCTGATTTAGATTCTGTCTAAAGCAGATTCAAGCCATTTTTTTGCAAGTATTGGATAAACGCTCTCAAGTTTAACAAAAATTCTGACTGCGTTTTCATAGTGTCCAAGAAGATATTCAGATTCTCCAATATAAAAATAAGCTCTGTTTCTTGTGGATTCACCAATATTTGTTCCTACAAGCTTGTTTAACTGGGAAATAGCTTCGTTATATTTTTTCTGAACAAAAGTTGTTTTCAATATTTCAAATAGCAAAAAATCATCTCCCGCATCTGGAGAAATAAGGTCTTCTTCAAAAATGTACTGTTTAAGAAGAGGCTTTTTCTTTTTTGCAGCAGTAATCAGTGAATTTGTCTGATTTACAGTTTCATCAGATATAATTTCAGGTTTAACAATGCCGTCAATCAAATCAACATATGGAAGAGGGGTTTCTCGTAAAGTACCTTCAGGATAAAGCTTTTCAAGTTCAATTCTTTCAGGTTCTTTATTATCTGTTTTTATTGCAACGTGGGTACCAGTAACTGTTGCATTAAACGAAAGCAGAATTAAATCGTAAGGCTTGTCTGTAACTGCAATCACAGCATAAAAATAGTCATTGAAATCAGAAACTGTATCTGTGTATCCTGTTGCTTCTGGTGTAACCTGGGCAATTGGAGTAAGTTCCTGAAGCATTTGGCATGAATTAATCTGTTGTGTATTTCTGTAAATTAAAAAGTTTGTAATAGGTTTATCTGGATTTTTTGGCAGGGTCCAGCTGATGTTGATTTTTGCACCTCTACCAGCCTGTGCCTGAATATCCTGAACAATTGGCCTTTGTGCAAAAATAGAAAATGTTATAAAAATTCCCAACAAAAAACAAACAGATTTTTTCATATTAAATAATAATATAGTTAGAATTGCAGAAAATCAAGTTTACTGATATTCTAAACCCTATGTTAGAAGAGATAAAATTACCAATTGAACAATTACGCGAAGATATTATGAATGTTTGGGGGCGTCTTTGACTCCGACGCAATTGATAAATCTATAAAAGAAAAAGAAAAACTAACAGAAGCACCAGGGTTCTGGGATGACCATGAAGCTGCTGAAAAAGTCATGAGTCAGATTCGAAAACTTAAAAATCGTGTTGAGCCTTGGAGAAAAATCATTGCCGATCTTGGAGATATTGAAGCAATGTATGAGCTGGCAGCAGAATCTGGTGAGCAGAGTGACGAAGATGAAGTTCGTGCCATGTATGATGCTGCTAAAAATCAATTTGAAAAATTAAATATTCTCAATCTTTTAAGTGGTGAAGTTGACCAGAATGATGCTTATCTTACAGTTCATGCAGGAGCTGGTGGAACGGAAGCCTGTGACTGGGCTTTTATGCTTAGTCGTATGTATTTAAGATGGGCTGAACGTCACGGATATAAAACAGAGGTTGTTGATGAACTGGAAGCTGAAGGTGGAATAAAAAGTATCACAATTCAGATTTCTGGAGATTTTGTGTATGGATATTTAAAAGGAGAAGGTGGTATTCATCGACTTGTACGTATTTCTCCTTTTGATGCCAATGCCAGACGTCATACAAGTTTTGCTTCTGTTTATGTTTATCCTGTTCTGGATGATACAATTGAGGTAGATATTAAACCTGAAGATTTACGGGTTGATACCTACCGTGCAGGTGGAAAGGGTGGTCAGCATGTAAACAAAACTGATTCGGCAGTACGATTCACTCATATTCCAACAGGTATTGTTGTAGCTTGTCAGACTGAACGAAGCCAGATTTTTAACCGTCAGGCTTGTATGAGCATGCTTAGGGCTCGTCTTTATGAATACTACCGCCAGCAGAAAGAAAAAGAAAATTCAAAATTTGCTGCAGAAAAGAAGGATATTTCTTTTGGCAGCCAGATTCGTTCATATGTATTCTGTCCTTATACAATGGTAAAAGATCATCGTACAAAATATTCAGTAGGAAATATTCAGGGAGTAATGGATGGAGACCTGGATGAATTCATGAATGCATATCTTGTAGCAAAATGGAAAGGCCTCCCAATGGATGGCTCCGGAGATGATGAGGACGACGAATAAGTCTGGTTTGAAAAAACTGTTTATTTACATTTTTATAATTCTCTTTTGTAAGCCAGTGTTTTCAGCTGAAAATGTAAACTGGATCCTTGCTGCAGAAAATTTCTCTTACGCAAAAGGGTATGTGCAGAATGCCGTATCTGAAGGCTCTGCAGAAATGTTTCCTATAAGTATTCTGGAAAAGCTGAATAAAACTTTGGAACGAAATATTTTGCCTGATGAAAAATATCAAAGACAGTGTTATAAACTTAGAAATGAACGCCAGTCTCTTTTTCTTCAGCTTTCTGGAGAATATAAAAAAAGAGATACCTTAGTTCTGAATCCATATACAGATAAGGAGCTTGCTCTTAAAATAAAAGAACAGAACAAAGAAATAAAAAAAGTTCAGGATAAAATTGCTGAGAATATAAAAAAACAGAAGGAAGCAGAGGTTGAAGCTTCTAAACGAATGGAGCTTATATATTCTGGGAAACTGGATACTCAGGAGCCTGATCAAAGTGAAATAGAAATCATAAAAACATTCATCAAAAATATTTTTACAAAAGATGAAAACATAGTTACTCAGGAAAATATTTATTTGTATCAAAATGATTTTACCCGTTTATATAAACCTTCTGAAAGTGCAAAAGAAGCCGGATATACAAGTCAGAATTTTATAAAAGAAATGATGTCTTCCAATATAAATACCTTGATTACAGGTGTTATATCTGGTTATGGAGATTATGTATCTGTAGCAGTTGAATTGTATTTATATCCCGCTGGAGAAAAAATTGCTTCAGTTATGGAAATTGGAACAATTCAGGAAGCAGATCTTATTACAACAAGTATTGCCAATCAGATTGTTCCTGCAATTACAAATGCAATGCCAGTTTTACTGGATGTAAATATTTTTCCGGACGAACTTGTTCATGAATCAATGATTTATATAGACGAAATTCTACAGACTTCCAATACAGATTCAATTTTGGTTGAATCTGGCGTTCACGATATTCAGATTGTCTGTGAAGGTTTTAAAACTGTAGAAACCAGTTATTATTTTGAAGGAAACAAAAACTACAATATTGATGTAACTCTGGAAAAAGAAGTTAATGGATATCTTCAGATTAATCTTGTAAAACCATTATTGGGTGATTTACTGGTGAATGGAGAATATGCAGATAAAATTGACGAAAAAAAATCTCAGATGAAAATTAATGGAAAAGTTATTCTTGGAGAATTTTTGTCTGAAAATGGTGAAACTGCCTTCTTCTATATTCCTCAGAATCTAGTTTTAGATTCAAATATGATTAATATTAAGCCAAAGCCTTATGACCGGGAAAAGAATATAGATAAGCGGCGAAAATGGATGTATGCTTCATATACATTGCTTATGGTTTCTTTGATTCCAACCTTCTACACCTACGGAAATCTTGTAAATGAAGCAAAATTGTACAATGATGGTCTTGTAAATTATTCTGATGCAATTGAACTTCAGAAAAGAAGTAATATTTTTCAGGGAATATCCATCGGCTGCGGTGTTTTCTTTGCTTTTGAGCTTGTCAGGTATATTATTGCAGCAAATGCCGTATTACCTCAAAAAGCATGGCAGGGAAATAAGGATGACTTTGAATTTTATGATTTTTCTGTTGTGGAAGAAACTGAAGAAAGTGATAAAATAGAAGAAACAAATAATGCAGAAGTAACTGATGCGGAGTAATTATGAAAAAGTCTTTTGGTGAAAAATTAAAATCATTGTTTTCTAAGGGCAGTACCCTGAATGACGATTTTTATGACGAATTAACAGATTTGCTTGTTGAAGGTGATATTGGGGCAAAAGCTGCATTTTTACTTGTTGAAGAACTGGAAGAAATCTGTTCTAAAGAAAAAATAAAGGATCAGAATGAAATTCTTCTTAAGTTAAAAGAACTTTTATTGAAGGATGTTAAATCAGTTACTCTCGAACCTGAAAAAGATAAGCAGAATGTATGGATGGTTCTTGGGGTCAATGGTGTTGGAAAAACTACCAGCGTTGCAAAGCTTGCAAATTATTTTAAGAACAATGGATATGAAAATCTGGTTTTAGCAAGTGCTGATACTTTCCGTGCAGCAGCAATTGAACAATTAGCCATGCATGGAGAAAATATTGGAGTTCGCGTAGTAAGTCATCAGCATGGTTCTGATCCATCTGCAGTTGTTTTTGATGCTGCAGAAGCACTTAAGTCTAAAGGTCCTGGTCTTGTTCTTGCAGATACTGCAGGACGTCTTCATAATAAAGAAAATCTTGTGCGTGAGCTGCAGAAAATAGATAGAATCTGTAGTTCTAAGGCAGATGAAGGTTGTTATAAGAAAATTATTGTTATTGATGCCACAACTGGTCAGAATGCATTGCGTCAGGCAGAAGTTTTCCATGAAGCTGTAGGAGTAGATGCTTTGATTATGACAAAATATGATTCTACTGCAAAAGGCGGAGTTGCCGTTTCTATTGGTCGTGAGCTTGGTATTCCAGTTGCCTTTGTTTGTACAGGAGAAAAATATCCGGATATTCAGACTTTTGATCCTGAATCCTATATCAATGATTTCCTAGGCTTGTAATTTGAATAAATTAAAAAAAGTTTTATTTTCAGCTTTATTTTTTTCTCTTCTGGTCAATTTTTCTGGCTGTAAAAAAGACTCTTCAGAAATAGATGGAGCCCTTTTACTGGAGAGAACAAAAATCAACAATCTTATGTTCGATGCAACCTGTTATGCGTTGACCGGGTTTGTTTCAGAAAATAATCCAATAGTTGAAAGCTTTTATTATCCGCAAAATCTTAAAGCCTTGTTTTCTTTAAAACGATTTTCCAATTCCAATGTTCTTTATTATGTTGAAGATTATTTCCCAAATCATATAGGAATGATTGAATGTTCCGGCTATTATGATGGAGCTTCTGATTCTGGAGCTTGGGTAGATGAACTGCTTATTAAGCTGGAAGAAGAAAGAATTGCAGAAGAACTGAATGCCATGGATGATACAATCGATGATACTTTCTACATAGATAAAAATCAGGCTGAAGAAATAGAGAAGGTTTTTAGTGGTGAAATTCAGGCTAATGAAATAACTGATAAAACTGAGCAGTTGAAATTTATGGAATTTGAGAATGAAGTTCTAATACCGCAGATTACTTCAGAGGGCTATATCATTATTCATTCTGCAGGTAATCAGGTAATCAGAAACTTTTATGATAAAAAATTCCGTCTTACAACAAAAGAAACCTGGAATATTGCGTCGGTTTCCAGTGCGGAACTTAATCAATCTGAAGAGTACTTTTATGATGAAGATAGTTTCTCTGTTTCCGAAAAGAAAATTTCTATGAAGGATTCAGAAGTAAATCTTTTATATACCGAAAATGGCATGATTGCAGAAAAAAGCACTTATGAGCTTGTAAAAGATAAGCCTTATATTAAAAGCAGATTGAAATATTCTTATAATAATGAAGGAAAAGTTGTTAAGGAAAATTCAATTACCTATAAATATAATCAGAGTTATTCGAAAATTACTGAAAGCTTCGAAAAAGAATATATTTACGAATACAATGAAAATGAAGAAATTCCTGCTGATTTTGAATATTTTGAAAATAAAGTTCTGAAAATGAAAAATAAATATTCTGTTGATAAAGGTTACTATACAAGTCAGATTTTCTTTGACGGTGGATTGTCTGTAAAAACTTATTACGAAGATTATATTCGTGTTAAAGATGTATATAGCCAGAATGATAAGGTTATACGAGTTAAGGAATATGAAGATTAAATCTTTATTTACAAGTTTGAAATGGATTTCTCAAGTTTCAAAACGCTTTGCAAGAGTGGATAGAAGCGGGCGTTCAGCAGTTACTTCGGCACTTGCAACACTTGGAATTTGTTTTGGAGTCATGACACTTAATGTGGTTATGAGTGTTATGAACGGTTTTCAGATGAGTTTTATAGATTCTATACTTGAAATATCTTCTTATCATGCAAGAGTTGTGGATTTACCAGAAAATTATGAAGAGGATTTTTGCAACTTCTGTTTGAATAATAAAAAAATATCATCAGTTTCTCCTTTTTATGAGGCACAGGCTCTTGTTACTGGAAATAAGGGCGGAGCTAATTCGGTTCTTATTCGGGCTGTAGACAGATATATTCATGTAAACGATGATGGTTTTGCAAGAGAAGTGAAAATGCTTAGTGGTACCTTTAATCTTTCTGAGCCAGACTCAATTATTCTTGGAAGTACTCTTGCCAGAAATATGGGAGTTCTAGTAGGAGATAAGGTAAACCTTCTGGTAATGAGTGGAGGCAGTGATGTGGATCTATTTTCCAATAACCGCCTGTTTACAGTAAAGGGAATTTTTTCAAGCGGATATCAGGAAATAAACAGTTCCTATGCTTTTGTAAATATTGAATCAGCGGAAGAATATTTTGGCAAAAACAGCAGAAAATTATGGGGAATAAAATTAAATAATCATAATCAGGATATGCACATTATTTCTGTTCTGGAAAAATATTTTAAAGAAAATCAGCTTTCTTCCCGGATTTTTTCCTGGCGAAATTATAATAAAACTTTTTTTGGAACATTAAAAATAGAAAAAAATATGCTGCTGCTTTTAGTTGCATTAATATTTGTTGTTGTGGCTATAAATATTTATAATGGTATGAGACGTCTGGTTTTTGAACGTAAAAGTGAAATAGCAATTCTTTCTGCTTTAGGTGCCAGAAACTGGGAAATTGAATCAATTTTTATTGTTCGTGGCTTTGTAACTGGAGCGGTGGGAGCTTTTATTGGATTGATTTTAGGGCTTTTTATAAGTGCAAATACTGATTTAGTTTTTAATGCTGCATCTAAAATAATGTATTTTTTTCAGTATATTTTTACTGCAATAACTGATAGAGAAAATCTGATTTTTGTTCAGGAAAATTCATCCTACAGTATATATGCAAGTATTCCTGCCAGAATTTTTCCTTATGAAGTGGCTGCTATTACAATCTTTGGAATTGTGGCACCTTTGTTTGCATCCTGGGCAGCAAGTAGGAATGTTTTAAAAATGACAGTTTCGGAGGTTTTACATAATGAGTAATATTGTAATAATCGAAAATCTTGAAAAAAAATATATTTCTAAGAGTGAAAATCTTACAGTTTTGAGTAATCTGAATCTGGAAATTGCCGCTGGTAGTAAGATTGTAATTGTAGGAGAAAGTGGCAGCGGAAAAAGCACCCTATTGAATATTATTGGTGGAATTGATAAGGCAACCTCTGGAACTGTAAAAGCAGGAACCTGGAATGTTTCGGAGCTTTCAGAAGCAGAACTTTCAGAATACCGTTCAAAGTATTTAGGTTTGATTTTTCAATTTCATTATCTTCTAAAGGATTTTACAGCTCTGGAAAATGTTTATATGCCAGCACTTATATCAGGAGTTTCAAAAAAGGAAGCAATGGAACGGGCTTGCTGCTTATTGGAAGATGTGGGAATTGCAGAACGTAAAAATCATCTGCCAAGTGAGATGTCTGGAGGAGAACGGCAGAGAGTTGCTGTAGCCCGGGCTTTGATTAATAATCCGGAGCTTATTCTTGCTGATGAACCAACTGGAAATCTTGATCCTGCCAATGCAGAAAAAATCGGTGATTTGTTGTTTTCTATGGTTGAAAAATATGCAAAAACTTTAATACTTGTAACTCATGATTTGAAGCTTGCCGGTAAAGGTGATAAACAATACAGAATTGTAGAAGGCAGCCTTAAATGACATTTTCATCTTCTGTTTTTTTTGCCCGTAGTTTAGTTTTTCCTAAAGCAGAAAAAAAATCTTCTGCACGACGCAGTCTTTTTGGGGCTATGCTGTGCATTGGATTGAGTGTTGTACCTCTTATTGCAGTCATATCAATTACCAATGGCATGGTTGATGGTATGACTGAACGAATAATTGGGCTTTCATCTAATCATCTTCAGGCTTATGTGGCAAAGAATGTAGAAGCGGTAAAAAATCCTGAAGCTTTTTGTGATTATGCAGAAAATCTAAAGAAAATAGATGGTGTAAAGAATGTTTACCCTGAGGTAGATATTGCGGCTCTTGGTGCTGGAAAATCTGTTAGAACGGGTATAGAACTTAGGGCGGTAAAAAAAGATATATTTAAAACTAACCCTGCCTATGCAAAGCTCTTTTCTGTTGTAGAAGGAGATGTTTTTTTATTTGGAGAAGATAAGCAGGCTATCATTGGAAAGAAAATGGCAGAGGATTTAAATCTTCATGCTGGAGATACATTCAGGGTTATTACAACCCGTAGTGCAGATAGTCAAATAGTCCCAAAACTTTCCAGTTTTAAAGTAGGAGCAATTGTTTCTTCAGGCTATCAGGAACTGGACCAGTTCTGGTGTTTCATTCCTCTTGAGGCAGCCTATAAAAATCTTTCTATGGAGAATGCTGCTTATAATATTATGATTGAAACTCCAGACCCGTTTTCTCCTCAGCTTGTTGGAATTCAGCATGAAATAAAAAATTATTTTGGCAGATATGCTAATGTTTACCGCTGGGATCAGATTCATTCAGCAGAGTTTGAGAATTTCTCGTCTACTAAGGTTATGCTGGTTTTTGTAATGATGCTGATTGTGCTTGTAGCTTCAGTAAATATTTCTTCTGCAATTGTAATGCTGGTTATGGAACGCCAGAAAGAAATTGCTATTCTGAAAAGTATTGGAGCTACTCCATCTGGAATAACACTATCTTTTTTAATGGCGGGAGCTGCCTGTGGCTGTGGCGGATTGATTTTTGGTATACCTTTAGGCATCCTGTTTACAGTTTTTTCAAATCAGCTGGTTATGGGAATGGAAAAACTTCTTAATCTTGGTTCAAAAATGCTGCACAAAGGGGAAATAAAACTTCTTGATCCTGCTTATTATCTTACAGAAATTCCTGTAGAAATTCCCTGGGGTGCCATTGCACTCATTGTTTTTGGTGTTATAATACTTTCAGTTTTGGTTTCATATATTCCCGCAAAAAAAGCTGGAAAAGAAAAACCTTTAGATATATTGCGTAAAAACTAACAGGAGTTTTTAATGAAAATTTGCGGTGTTTGCGGATGTTCTTTTGATCAGATAGCTAAGACTCAGACAATAGGCTGTGCTGAATGTTATTACACATTTGCAGATGAATTTCGTGAAACACTGGAACAGTTTGGAATTAAAGCAGGTTATAAAGGTTCTCTTCCAAAAAGACTGAAGGGCTATCGTTCAATACTCGTAGACCGCATGACAATGCAGATAAAGCTGGAAGAAGCGATTGCTGCTGAAGAGTATGAAAAAGCTGCGTTATACAGAGATTATTTAAAGGTTTTAAACCAGAATACAGGAACAAACGATGGACAGCAGTAATACTGATATTGAAACTTCCTGGTTTGCTCAGCCTGGTAATTATGATGATGTAATTCTTTCTACTCGTGTTCGTTTAATTCGTAACCTTGCTGATTTTCCATTTCCATCAAGAATGAGTCAGGATGATGTTGAGCGTATAAAGTCTCTTGCTTATGATGCATTTTCTGGTGATGAAAACTATAAATTCATTGATATGGCTGATTTAACAGCTCCAGGCGTGCAAATCTTAAAAGATAAAAATATTTTAAAAGATCAAAAATGCTCTGCTGTTGTATTGAATTATGTTGATGAAAGTACCAGCTGTCTTATTAACGAAGCGGATCATATAAAGCTTTCTACTTTTGTTTCAGGCCTGGATTGCGAAAAGGCAATGTCAAAGGCCTATAAACTGGATGAATTCCTGCAGCAGAAGCTTCAGTTTGCTGCCAGTATAGATTTTGGTTATCTTACTTCCCATATTAAGGACTGTGGTTCTGGTATGAAAATTTCTTTAAGAATTTTTATACCTTCAATTGTTCTGTCAGGAAACTTAGAAGCTATTGTTTCAATTGTGCAGGAAAAAAAACTTACCATAAAACCAGTTTTTAAAACAGAAGCAATAGCTGATTTTTCAAATTGTATATTTGATATAGCTGCAAGTAATTCTTCAGATGGAAATGAATTTGATCAGATGGCTGTAATTCAGTCTGTTGGAATGTTAATTTTGAAAACAGAACGCAAGATTCGGGAAGAATTTGCCGATAATAATCCAACAGTAGTCTTGAATTTTTTTAAGCAGAACTACGCAAAGGCATTGTATTCATTGCTTCTTTCTTATGAGGAAGGGGTGAGTATTGTTTCGGCAGTAAAGTGGGGGCTCCAGTTAAGATTAATAACTGGAGTTACTGATTCTGAATTAAATGCTCTGTTTTTTAGGCTGAAGGACGGCCATCTGAAATATCTTTGTGATAATTTTAGTTTTACCTTTGAAGAGGATATAAAAAGCAGCCAGAATCTGCAGATAAAAAGATTAAGGACGATTGTAATTCAACAAGCTTTTGAAGGAATCGTCAATGAAAAACCTGTCTCCTAGAGCAAAAAGAGTTTTATTAGTTCTGGCACAAGATGAAGCCAGAAAACTTGGCAGTACCCAGCTGTTACCTGAACATGTTCTACTTGCATTGTTAAAAATGAGAGAAGGAATAGGAATTCTGGCGATAGATAAACTTGGACTAAGTTCTGCAAAGCTTCAAACAGTTCTTGAAGATTTTTTTAAAGACGAAAGTCATAATCCAACCTTAGATAATATACCTAAAAGCCGTCGTTATCAGTTTATGCTTGATATTGCTGATATTGAATCTTCCGCTTTGCATAACGATTACATTGGTACAGAACATATTCTTCTTGCTGCAATTCGTGATGAAGGCGGTCTTGTAGCAAACTTTTTTGCCAATTCCGGCTACAACATTATGGATGTAAGATTTACTGTAATGGAACTACAGACAGAAGGAAAATCATCTATCCGTCAGCAGGAGGCGGAAAGTCTTGTTGATTCTGTTTTCCGTAGTCTTTTGAATGATGATGCAGGCGGTGGTTTGTTTGGCGTATTTGAAGAACAGAAGTCAACAAAGAAACAGCCACAGGATAAATCAAGCAATTCTCAAAAACAGTCTTTCCTGTCGGAATACAGCCGTGATCTTACGAAAATGGCAAGAGAAAATAAATCTGACCCAGTTGTAGGAAGAGATAAAGAAATTCATCGTGTAATTCAGATTCTGTCCCGTCGTTCTAAAAATAATCCAGTCTTAACAGGTGAACCAGGGGTAGGAAAAACTGCCATTGTAGAAGGACTCGCTCAGCATATTGCTGCTGGAAATGTACCATCTGATCTTCTTAAAAAACGTATTTTGTCTTTAGATTTGGCAGCAATGGTCGCTGGAACAAAATATCGTGGTGAATTTGAAGAGCGAATGAAAAAAATGATGAAGGAGCTACAGGAAAACAAGGATATTATTCTGTTTATCGATGAACTTCATACAATTATTGGTGCCGGTGGTCCAGAAGGAACAATGGATGCTTCAAATATCATGAAACCTGCACTTTCTAGAGGCGAAATTCAGATTATTGGTGCTACAACAACAAAAGAATATACAAAACATATAGAAAAAGATCTGGCATTGGAACGTCGTTTCCAGGTTGTAAAAGTAGAAGAACCAGGTGATAAAGAAACTGAGGAAATTTTAAACGGAATAAAGGAACGTTATGAAAATTATCATAGAGTTATCTACGATTCTGAAGTAATTCCTGCAATTGTAAAACTGAGCCGTCGTTATATTCCAGAAAAAGTCTTGCCAGATAAAGCAATTGACATTATGGATGAAGCAGGTGCGGCTAAAAAAATACAGGAAGAGGCTCGTCCTACAGAACTTTCCGATCTGGAAAAAAGTATCAGCCAGCTTATAGAAGAAAAGAAGGCTCTTGTACAGAATCAGGATTACGAAAGTGCCGCTTTGGTTCGTGACAAGGTAATTGATTTAAAACGACGTTTGAATCATTACAGTGATTTGTGGCAGAATAATAATGGAAAAAAACGGGTTACAGTAGTTGATATTGAACACATTATCAGCGAAATGACAGGAATTCCAATCGAACATCTTACTTCATCAGAAACAGACAGAATTGTTCATATGGAAGATGAACTTCATAACACAGTAATCGGACAAAATAGTGCTGTAAGTGTAATTTCTGGTGCAATCCGTCGTTCTCGAGCTGGAATTTCTTCTCCAAAACATCCAGTCGGTTCATTTATTTTCCTGGGACCTACTGGTGTAGGAAAAACTCAGCTGGCAAAGGCTCTGGCAAAATATCTTTTTGGAAGCGAAGAAGCCCTCATTCGAATTGATATGTCTGATTATATGGAAAAGCATACTGCCAGCCGATTAGTTGGTGCACCTCCAGGATATGTAGGCTACGAAGAAGGTGGTGTTCTTACAGAAAAAGTTCGTCGCCATCCATACTCAGTTGTTTTACTTGATGAAATTGAAAAAGCACATCCAGATATTTTCAATCTATTGCTTCAGCTTCTTGAAGAAGGTGAACTTAGCGATAATCTTGGTCATATAGTAAACTTCAGAAATACTGTGATTATTATGACAAGTAATGCCGGTGCCCGTCAGATTACAAATGAAGGCCGCGTAGGTTTTGGTACATTGGACGGAGTTCTTCCTTATGAAGAAATAAAAGCCGGAGCATTGAATGAATTGAAAAAACTTTTGAATCCTGAATTGATTAACCGAATTGATGATGTAATTGTTTTTGATGCACTTTCAAAAGCAGAAGTATCTAAAATTCTTGATATTCAGATTGGTGAATTCTCAGAACGTCTGGAAGAAAAAGGACTTAAGATAGAAATTACTGAAACAGCAAAAGATTATCTTATTGAGAACGGATATAATCCGGCAATGGGTGCCCGTCCTATGAAGAGACTTTTGCGTAAAGAAATAGAAGATCCATTAGCAATTCAATTGCTTTCAAATACAGAAAAGATGGATAAAATTTTAGTTGATTGTGTTGACGGAAAAATATGTGTTTCTCTTGGACTAAGTGAAGCTTCTGGAGAAATGATTTTCCATCGAGAACGTACAGAGTGTGTAAAATAATATGAAAAAAGTTTTATTTTATTTTGTTTTGATATTTTCAGGTTTTCTTTGTTTTGCAGAAGGTGAAAAGCTTCGTATTGGTGTATTAAACGGACCTAGTTGCATTCCGGTTGCCTATATGATGGAAAATACTAAAACTGCAGAAAAAGCAGCAGTTGCATACGAAAAATTTGCAGACCCTCAGGCTCTTCTGCCTAAATTAATCCGCAAGGAAATAGATATAGGTTTTCTACCAGTAAACGTAGCTGCAAAGGTATATAATTCATCAAATAAGGCAATCATCTGCTGTGGAATTACTGGAAACGGAAATATTTCTCTCATAACAACAGATAAAAGTATAAAACGATTTGCTGATGTAAAAGGACACACAGTTTCTGTTGCAGGTCAGGGTGCCACCCCTGATTATATGTTCCGCCATCTTCTGGAACAAAACAGTGTAGATATTGGAGAAGGCGGAGTAGTGCTGGATTATTCAACACCTAATGCACAAATTGCTTCTCAGCTTATTTCAGGCAAAACAAGATATGCAGTAGTTCCAGAACCATTTATTACAGTTGCTAAATCAAAATCTAAAAATGTAACTACAGCACTGGATTTCCAGAAAGAATATGAAGAAATATATGGAAAAGGAGAAACTTATCCTTTGACAGTTATGGTTGTTAGAAAAGCTTATGCAGAAGAAAATAAAGAAATTTTAAATGATTTCTTAAAATCTTATGAAGCGTCTTATATGTGGACAACAAAAAATCCACTAAAAGCCGGAAAACTTTCTGAAAAATATCAGCTTGGTCTTTCTGCAGATATTGTAGCAAAAGCAATTCCAAATGCAAATTATACGTTTATTCCTGCAGCTAATGCTCAGAAACAGATAGAGACACTGCTTTCTGTTTTTAATTCTTATGATGCAGCTTCATTTGGTGGATTGTTCCCGGGAAAAGATTTTTATTACAGTGGAGAATAAATGAAAAAAGAGGCAGCAAAAAAAATTCTTGCTTATATTTCCTCTTTTGTTTTTATTTTTCTTGTGTGGGGATTATATTCTACTTACATAAATGCAGAACTTATACTTCCATCCCCAGCAGCTGTTATAAAAAGAATGATTTTACTTTCGGGTACTCCAAAGTTGTATATCAATCTTGCAGCAACTACGGGACGAGTATTTGTTTCTTTTTTTATCGCTGTGTTATTTGGAACTGGGACAGGTATACTCAGTTCACTTTCCGTTTTTGCAAAAAGTTTTTTGCAGTTCCCAATTTCAGTTATACGGACAACTCCTGTAGTTGCTTTGATACTACTGGCCTTATTCTGGTTTAATTCCAGTTCTGTCCCTGTTTTTGTTTCTGTCTTAATGGCATTTCCTGTTGTTCATTCAACTGTAGAAAAAGGTCTGTCAGAAAATCCATCATCAGAAACCGAAAAACTTCTTTCAATGGCAAAACTGTACAATTTTAATAAAAAGCAAATATATAAATATATTCTTCTTCCAGGCTGCAGGCCGGCTTTTTTAAGTGGTCTTGAAAGCTGCTTCGGTTTATGCTGGAAAGTTACTGTAGCAGGAGAAGTTTTAAGTCTTCCAAGAAATGCCTGCGGAAGTTTACTTCAGAAATCCCAGGTGCATCTGGAAACAGATTCTGTTATGGCTATAACAATCATTCTTGTATTATTAAGTTTTCTTTTTCAGAATCTTTTACGACTGATTTGTAAAAATTGGGAGGTAAAAAATTGATTGGAAAGGTTACAGGTTTTTTTGGCCCAACCGGCAGTGGAAAAACGACCAGATTAAATCAGATAGCAGAAGAATATTCTGATAGATATAAAATTTCTTATGCTTTTCAGGATAATCGTCTTTTACCGGATTTGTCTGTTATAAGAAATATATCTTTGCCATTGGAAAATTTTGTGGTCAAGAAAAATGCAGAAGAAATTGCTGAAAAATGGATAAAAGCTTTTGATTTGAGTTTACAGAAAAATCGTAAAACAAAAGTGCTAAGTGGCGGAGAAGCCCAGAGAGTAAATCTAGCCAGAGCCTTCGCCTGGAATGGAGATATTTTTTTGTTAGATGAACCTTTCAGTTCTCAGGATGAAAAACATAAAGATATAATCAAAAATTTAATAAAAGAACTTATAGTGCAGAAAAAAACTTTAATAGTTGTCAGTCATAATAAACAGGATTTAATAGATTTAAACTGCAATATAGTAGAGTTTTAAAATCTTCCCTATAATTGTAAAAATGATTATAATAGAAAGATGTTATTATATTTCGGGAGTAAAGAATGAGTACAAAAGAATTTCTTCCTTACGATACAGTTCGTAATGATGCTTTAAAACTTGCTGCAAAAATTTATAGGGATGGATTTATTCCTGATGTTATATATTGTTCACTTAGGGGCGGAGCCTACATGGCAAACGTTATTAGTGAATATTTCAAAATTTTAAGTAAGGTTAAAAAATTTCATCCTGTTCTTTATGCAGGTGTTGTTGCACGTTCATATTCTGATATTGCACAGCATACAAAGGTTTTCATTGACGGATGGACATATCCACCTGAAAATCTTCGTCCTGGAGATAAAATCCTTTTAATTGATGATATTTTTGATTCTGGAAGAACAATCAACAGTCTTACAGAAACTCTTATGAACAGTCGTGGAATTCCTCGTGAAGATATTAAAGTCGTAGTTCATGATTACAAATATTTTACATATTATAAGGAACAGCTTCCAATTCAGCCAGATTACTATTGCCGCAAAATAGAAATCAATAATCCTGATGAAAATCTTTGGATTCACTATATGAGTCATGAACTTGTTGGATTAACAAATGAAGAGCTGGAAAAATATTATTATTCAGTAGATCCTGAATTGAAGGATGTGCTTGATCCATATTTTAATAAAAAAGATTAAAAGCTTATGAAAAAAAATCACTTTATTGCTGCAGTTTTTGCATTATTTATTACTTTCCCATTATTCTCACAAATAAACTTTCTAAGTCCTCTAAAAGGGGAATGGGCAAATAAGCAGATGCTTATAATAGATTCTGCATCAGGTGATTATTTTTATTCAATAGATGGTTCAGATCCTGAATCCTTTGGTTTTGCATATGATGGTCCTGTTTTGCTTGATGTAACAGGAGATATAGAGCTTAAGGTTTCTCATATTTACCCTGACGGAAAAAAAGAATCTGCTTCTGTTAATTTTTCTGTAAAAGGTGATACAGGCCGAGATACTGATTATCGTCCGTTCATTCAGATGTTTTATGATAGTGGACTTTTGAATTACAGTGCAGGTTCTGTGCTGTCTATTCCTTCTGAACTTTATTATAGTCTGGGCTTACCACCAGATTCTTTCCTTCCTGGACAGGATCTTTGTCTTTCTAAAGAGTCAGTTCTTACAAGATATATACCTTGTACACTTCTTGATGAAAAAAAAGCCATAAAATACAGATTTATTATAAAAACTTATCCTCAGAGTGCAGGTATTTACAGTAAACGGGATGTTCCATTTTCTATAGAGGACTGGGATACAATCCATTTTAATAATAGAAATTATCTTTATAAGATTGATTCCGAATACTGGAGTCTTCCAGATGCACCAAGAAAAATCGACAGATCTGTCAGTCATATGATTAGCTGGCAAAATCTGGATTATGAAGTAGGTAATCCTGTTGAATTTTTTGTCCTTCCTCAAAAACCGGAAATTGTAACAAATAGAAATGAGGATGGAAGCATCTTATATACAATAAATGGTGATTCAGATTATACAATGTCTGTTTATTCGTCTGAAAAAAAAGACTACATGGAACTTTTTCCTCAGATTGGAGCAGATGTATTCTATGGTGATAAAGCGTCCGGTACCTTGGATATTGGAGTCTTTGCTAATTCGGTATATCAGGGAAAATTAGTTACAAATTATGAAATTGACAAGCGCCCACCTGTTAAACCAGAAGTAAAATCAACAGCTAAATCATTTTATTCAAGAGATAAAGTTCATGTTGAAGTCTCAGCTACTCCAGGAACTGAATTATATATTGCCTTAAGTGAACCATGTACAGTGCCAGAATCAGATAAAGTTTATACATCTGAAAGTGAAGTATTAAAATCAATTCCTGTGGGACAATTTAGACGTGTAAAAGCTGATAAATTTTCCATAAATTGGGGACCAAGAGGTTCAGGACCTGCTTATTATAAACTGGTTGCCTATGCAAAAAATGGCCAGAATATAAGCCGTAAGACTGAATATTCTATCATTGTTGACCAGTCAAGTTATTATTTTGATGAACACGCCAATCCGGAATTAGCTCAGGGAACAGCAGAATATCCTTTTACAAACTTTGAACAATGTGTAAATGATTTGAAGAAAACAAGAGCTGTTACTCTTAGGGTAAAAGGAAATCTTGAAATTAATTCAAAATATCAGCTGGATACAAATTATGAGATTATTGATAACGGAGAGGCCTGCATTACCTTTGGTGCGGAGGGTGGATTGGTTTTAAAAGGTTCAAGCCTTGAAATTTATGATTGTAGAATTAAAAATAGAATAGATACAAATAATAAAATCTCAATTCCAATGTTTAGACTTGAAAATTCAGTTCTTACTCTAAAAAATTGTACTCTAGGATCAGATTTTGCAAAGAATGGAAATTGTATAGATTCTTACAGTTCAATTATTAATATTTCTGATTCAATTCTTGCAGTTAATTCAGTTTCGTATGCATCTTTGATTTCTGCGGTAAAATCACGAATCTCTATAAAGAAATCTATTATTTCTGTTTCTGCTGATACAAGTGTCATTATTTCTTCAAATGAAGGATATGCCACTGTAGATGAGAATACTTTGTCTGTTTCCGGAATGTCTGGAAGAATTGCCGAATTATTTGGAGTAAAAGCTACATTTACAGATAATGTGTATAAGGCA
Organism: Treponema sp.; assembly: GCA_016297805.1. Taxonomy (GTDB): domain Bacteria; phylum Spirochaetota; class Spirochaetia; order Treponematales; family Treponemataceae; genus Treponema_D. The sequence goes on from JAEDFX010000008.1 coordinate 43,491, forward strand.
CAGTTGCAAAATACAACAGAAAATATTCAGCCAGTTTTTGTGAATTCAACTACTTCATTTACTGAATCGGGAAATATAAAATATGGCTTCTAAAATTCTGACAGTTGGTTTTGACGAAGCGGGAAGAGGGCCTTTGGCAGGACCTGTTACTGCCGGAGCTGTTATTTTGCCAGATGATTTTCCTTTTGAAATTCTAAATGACTCTAAAAAACTCAGTGAAAAAAAGCGTGAAGCTGCAGAAAAAATTATTATAGAAAAGGCATGCTGGGGAATTGGTATTGTTGATGAAAAAATAATAGATGAAATAAATATTCTTCAGGCATCTATGCTGGCTATGAAACTTGCTTTTAATCAGTTGCAGGAAAAACTGCATGAATGGTGTAAATCCAATGGAGTGGAAGAGTTTCTGTTGTCAGGAATTACAGATGGAACAAAATGTCCGGATGTAGAAATTGAATGTAGATGTGAACCAAAGGCCGACGGAAAATATCCATGTGTAATGGCAGCAAGTATTCTGGCAAAAACTTGCCGTGATAGAATTATGATTGAAATGGATAAAAAATATCCCTTGTATGGTTATGCCAAACACAAGGGATATCCTACAAAACCCCATCGTGAAATCTGTCACAAAATAGGGCCTTCTCCAATACAAAGAATGACTTTTAAGTATTAGTCCTTATTTTCATTTTCAGCTGGTTTCTTTGAAACTACATGGATTACTTTTCCAGTACGTTTAATACCATCATCAACTTTTTCTGTCTTTTCTGATTTTACACGGTAAACTTTTTTACCATCAGCATTTCCGCGGCCGTATTTAGCTTCTTTTGCAGCCTTCTTTTCGCGCTGAGCTTTCTGACGAGCCTTGCGGTCTTTTTCAACGAATTCTAAAGATTTTTCCATTCCCTGGAAGAATTTCTGCATATCATCAGCGAAAATAGCAATCTGATGGCGGTCAGCTTCTACACCGTCTCTGTTCTTGCTTTCTACAATCTGAAGAAATACATCTCCAGTTCTGTTTTCTTTTACATTGAAAAAATATGAACGATTGTCCAAATAGACCTGTGTTGTGAAAAGTTCTCCACGTGCTCCCATAATATAACTCCTTGTATATGGTATATCTGAAGGGAAAGCCCTTAGTAACACCCGAAAGAACCATCCCTGATTAGTATGCAATTATTTACAACTTGTTCTTATAAAATATCAGATTTTACATTGTTTATCAATATAACGTAGG